>JANYFX010000036.1 GCA_025359585.1 Rhizobacter sp.
TCTTACAACTCTTACGCAAGAAGAAAATGTTGAACTTTATTTACCAGAAAAAGAAGTCACCGGCGACAATGCTCTCATGATTGGTGCTACTGCACTTCTTATGATACAAACTGGCAGCGAGCAGGTCATCGACAGAATAAAAGCAAAGGGTACCTGGAGGCTTAGAGATTTGAAGAACTGACCTTGCTAGCACACTGTTAGGGTGGAAAATAAATTACTGGAAGCAAAGCTTCCAGTAATTTATTTTCCACCCCTCTCTGGTGAGCGAGGTGCTAACTCCAACAAAATTGCCTTATGTGAGTGCGGTCGCCCACCAGAGAATGGTGGACACCGAACTTCTTAAGGATACCTTTTTAAAGAAAAGAAGGCAAGTTTCTAATCAGTTTACTACCAAGGGAATAAAACTTGGTAAGGCTAAAATTTAAATGAGCTTTGTGGAACAGCGTCTCTACTTCAAAGAGTCGTATCGAATAAGTACAGTGATGATAACGCAAGCGTCGCAACAAAGAAGATTGTCGAATTTTTCCATACAGAAAGTATAAAAGATGACTTGCGTCATCTTTTATACAGACAATTTTTGTTGTTATGAGCTTGCACCCATAGCACTCACATAAACAAGTATACCTCTTATTTTTGTGAAAGCAAGAGTTTTGCCACCTGATTCAGTTCGTCAGTCTTTTCAGGATAGTCTACTTTAAGCGCGTTAATATAGAGGTTAACTGTTTTCTTGTCTTTGATACCAACAAGTTCTGCGGAGACCGACTGAGGAAATACAAGCTTTTGCTTATCAGCATGAATATCATCAACAGCACCTATAAACTCTTTTTCTCCTACTCGGAGCGCGACAGAAGTGTATGCTTTTCTTGCGACTTCATATACTGGAGCATCTTTATAAACCTCTTGCGCCAAAGTGTACGCATCTTTAAAGTTCCCCACAAGTAAATAATACTGAATGAGGGCAAAAGAAGTTCTTTGACGATGAGGCGCTAACTTGTGCGCCATCACGAGAAACTTTCCAGCGTTTTCCATGTCACCGATTTGGAGGTAAAAGTTACCGTATGCTTCTACAACCCTAAGGTCGTCCGGATAGGCAGCGACATCCGTTTGAGCTAAACCACTTATTAAAGTAAACCACTTCTTTTTCTCTTCGAGCAATGCTGAGGCGATTTCTGGAGGAAGTTTACTACCATCTGCACCAATTATTGACTGAGCAGTAGAGAGTGCTTGCTCCCGAATCTCTCTTTTTCCAACTGACCCAATCATGATAGCGTCTTCAAAACCACCTCGCTTTAATCTCATATCTTCAATAGGATCTCCACTTCTGTAACTTATTAAACCACGAATAGTGGCCTTATTTGCGAAGTAAGGAAAGATGACAGCGGAAAGAGACAGTACGCAAACAAGAAGTATACCCGTTGGAACAAGCCATTCCTTTTGACTTTCGAGAGAAATATCTTTTTGTTCTTTTCTGGACTGAGAATACACCGAACTAATGTACGCAAGAAGGGCATAAAACAGTAGGTAACTAGCAAGGTTATCAAAGATGAAGAGGTTGTTTACAAATTGTGCGACAAGAAGTCCATAGACAATCACCTTCTCACCTTCAGAGAAAAGAGTTGCGCGAGACGTAAGATATGCTGCATAGAAATAAAGAGCAAGATGAGAGATGAGCCCCAGTATGCCGGCTGCAATCAGCCAGTCGAAAAACACATTGTGGCACCTATCAAACCACGCCTCCTGAGCATACATTTTTGGATCATAGTGTTTTGCAAAAACATAGGAGAAGTTATCCTGACCCCAGCCAAGTAGAGGGCGTTCCTTAAATCCCTGTAAAGCCATTTTCCACACCATGATGCGGCTATTCCCCGTTGGGTCAGAAACAGAGATACTAGCGAAGCGACTAAGAAATAGGTTCTGCTTTACAGGTTGTGAATCTTTAAATAAACTAAATAAAGAAACTACTGCAACAAGGGCGAGGAACACACTCGCGACTATTTTTTTTCTTTTTTGCGTCGATATAATAATTGAACGAATTGTGGCTGCTGCAATAATAACGAGTATGAACCAAAACATTTTTCCAATAAATTGCTTAGCAAAGAAAACACTGAGCGCAAAACCAAAGAGAGCAATAAAAAGTATCACCCACTCAACAATAAACTTCTTTCTTTCAAAAAGGTAAACAGCACCTGCAACAACAAGACCTACAAGTAATCCAATGGCCGCACTTCTTGTGGCAGTAAAAATGAGCAAGAAGCCGTTGACTAATGCAAAAAGTGCGAAAGAGGCTTTTATCTTCCTACTTTTCGCGGCGGCAACACCAAACAAGGCTAGGAAAATAAAATAAACAGAAGCTATTGCAAAGTAAGCAGGGTTTCCAAGGGTGCTGTCAATTCTTCCCCCTTGATGAATTGGGAAATACTGATTCATTCCATACCAATAATGTGGGACAGTAACAGCATTCCCCTCCATATCAGTTGTGTTAGAAGTCCAGAGAAGACATTTTTCTTTGGGGAGCTGCGAATCAGCGCACCCAAGTGAGAAACGAGGATAGTGCTTTGCAATGATAAAGTCTTTACTTCCACTTATCTGAAGGAGGCCAGAAAAACCCACTAATACACTTGCGGCAAAAAACCATTTTGCAATTTTTTTCCACTCTTCTTTTGTTTTGATAACTGAAGTGAGAACAACAAAGTAAAGTACATAGTGAATGTGACCCACGAAACCCTCCATTCGCTCAAAGCCGCTAAAAAAGCTACTCGTTTTGTTAACTCCAAGCAAATCGGCAACAAAAATTATTCCTGTGAAGGCAAATATTGCAAGTGACAGATGATTTTTTTGTATGCGGTATGACTTATCAGCGTAAGCAAGCAAAAGCCAAGAAATAAAGCAAATTTCTACGAAAAATCTGAAAAGTAAGTTTTTTCCTGAGATAAAAGGAAAGAAAAGTCCCGCTGAATCAGTTGGGAGGAGATTAAGTATTTTCCCGTCGGAGACAATCCATAGCGTGAGCGGAGTGAGGGCTAAGAAAAAATAAATGATTTTTTTGAGGGTAGCAGATTGCATGTACGTCATCATACCATAAAAAACCATAGCTTAAAAACACATTAATCTTGACCTTAGCCTTAAAAGATTGGCTTTTTGGCGATTTATGTGAAAAGGGTCATTATTGCTATACTTGTGACATGAAGACTGAGCCACTCTTTGCAATTATTACCCCCACTCATAATCGCCCAGAGCTCTTACGAAGAGCAATCGCCAGCATCCAAAACCAAAATTTCACAGCATACGAACACATTATCATCAATGACTCCCCTTACTTTGACTATCAATCTGTTGAAACAGAGATACAGGAAGATGAACATATCACCTATTTAAAAAATGATGAGAACATTGGTAAAAACAAATCTTTGAACCTTGCCCTACGTCACCTAAAGAATAAAAAATTCTCCGGTTCAGTCCTCTTTCTTGACGATGACGACACCCTGTCTCCAGCTGCACTTATAACTCTCGAAAAGAACCTCAAAAGTCATCCTTCATTTTCGTGGATTGTCTCAAATAGAACGCTCATAAATGGTAGCCCTATAACAGTAAATAATACGGGTCAGCAAAAAGTTTCTTATATCTATGACTGCATTCTTTTTAAGCGTTTTAAGGGTGATGCTACGCATTTGATACGATCACCTGCATGCTACGAATTAGAATTTCCCAAGACAGTATCATCTGGAGAAGAGTGGTTATATTTTGCTGAACTAGAAAAAAAAGTAGGAGATTTTCTATATCTCAATTTTGACTGCACTCTTTCAGAGGGCTATCTCGAAGGTGGTGTCACCGATGGTTACAAAATGCCTTCATGCAAAGTATTGATACAAGAATTGAAGACGCGAGGTCTATCAAACACAACCCCATTACTTCTTTACCTCTTTGCACGTAAAATAAAAAGCTTTCTACGCACTTTGACTAATAATTAATGCTCATTATTTTAGAACGAACTTTTTTTGGTAAGAGAAAAAAGAAAAACTTTTTTAAAAGAAAGTAACCAGGCATTTTATGGGCCACTTTCTTCCACCATGGAATCCACGAAGTATTTGAAAGGTGTTTTGCATAAGTATGCCTAGTCACATCGCTATGTGTAAGAGGGTAAAAATATTCTTGGGGAAAAAGTGTGACGCTCATAGAATCTTCTTTTTTTAACATGAGAGCTATTTTTGAACCGAATACATTTACAATCGTATCTTTTTCATCTTGGTACCCTTCATAATAGTTAATCATCTGTGATACAAAAGATGAGTGTGGAACTGACCCGATAAACCCAAAACCAAAATAGGTATCCACTTCATGATACTTACCTAGAAAACAGTTAGGCTCTAGAAGCTCTTTTGTTTCAATTGATTTTAAGAGCAGCTCGTCGACGTCAAGATAAATACCGCCATATTTTTCTAATATATAAAACCTCAGAACGTCGGATGCAAATGCCCACTTCTTTTCTTTCATTGCCCTGTAAAAATAAGGAGGGAGAGCAAATTCAGTGATATTTTCTTCCGTCCATTCCATTATAGTAAAGGAAGGGGCATGTCTGAGCCAACTTGAATATACACTTTGAAAAGTCTTTGGCTTGACACCTTTTCCTAACCAAATAAAATGTAGGGTGTTGGGTATCATAGTGAAAATATCTTTGAGGCTCTTACAAAAAGAAACTGTCTCACTCTCTTCTCGTAAACGGAGATTCCATATGACGCCATTAATATTAGTATAACAAATACTAATGTTTTACTTGTTACATATCCGTAATCGCCAGTCTTACCTAATATTGTGGCTCCAATAACCTGGTGAAGTAGGTAAAGTGGGTACGTTATGCCACCCAAAATAAGGCAGAGACCTCGAGCTTTCTTCTTTTTTAAGACTGGAGAAAGAAGAACAAGTGCGACAAAGAAAATGTGTAGGGTAACAACTATGATTTCTTGTGTTTGGGAATAGATACCGAAGTGGTTAGTAAGAATCTGCTGACTCATAGCAAGTTCTCGACTAAGGTAAAGAGGCATAAAAGCACAAAAGAGAATCATCATACTGCTTGTTATTTTTTTTGTGATTGACGAAGTTGCCCACTCTGAATACAGCAGTGCGACGAGTCCGCCAAATATAAAATAGTACCCAGATCTAACAAGTAATACTTTATAAATGAAATGGGTGTACGTATTTAAAAATACTGCAAGGGAAATAATACTTAACCATCCATAAAAAAAATAAGGCAAGTATCTTTTACCAAAAAGAGAAACAAAGGTTGCAATATAGACATAAAACAAAAGCTCGTGTGTGAGTGTCCAGTAAGAGCCGTCAATCATGTATGCAGTTTTTCCAGTATTTATAATAAATAAATTATACACATAAAGTGGAAGGCTGAGATGTTTTTCACCAAAAAAAATAGTGACGAGATATGTAACCGAACAACAAAGCCAGAAAAGTGGGTAGATGCGGAGGAACCGACTCAAAGCAAACTTTTTGACTGAGGCACCTAAACTGAAGAAAATAACAAACCCAGATATCATGAAAAAAAGCTGCACTCCAAAAAAGCCGTTTTCTAAAAAAACTTTTACAAACCCCTGTTCAAGCCCTCTCGCTGTCGTGCTGAAATAATGAAAACATAAAACAGAAAAAGCAGCTAAGAACCTTCCAATATCAAGGAGTGGAAAGTAGAGCTTTTGTGTGGCCTCATTTTGTTCATAACTCATACTTTTTCTTTTACTATTTTTGACCATACTTGTAAAAACTTATTTGCCGCCATGTTTAAGAATCTCTTTAAATGGTGTTGAACTTTTTTCTCAAAATAACGTTGTAGTAAGTAAGCCACAAAAAAAACAAGGCCTGTTACAAGGTAAAAGGCAACAATATGCGGAACTTTGTATACCGCCGTCAGTTTATATAAAATTCTTCCAATCTCCTGATGGAGAAGATAGAGTGGATAAGTTAATGCACCCAGAGTTTTATAGACTTGTTTATTAGATAATTCTATTTTTTTTGTCGCAATAAGCAAAAAGAGGAGGTAGAAAGAGGCAATGTAAAGTTGTATAACTTGAGGATCAAATGGATAATGATACCCCTCACTTAGTGACGGTGCCCCTGAGGCTGCATACTTTAGTGATACAGCAAGCAGAAGAGGTAGAATGCAGAGATGCCATATGGAAAGTCCTTTTCTATATACTCCATAAAAGAGTATTCCTGCCAAAAAATAAGAGCTGTAATTTGCTGGGAGTCCGAAAAAAAAAGCTGCAATAAAAAGTAAAAATCCGAGAGTTAGGGCAACCTCGTTAATATACATAAAAAGTGAAAAAAGAAGGAGTATGCTGATACACGCATAGAATTTAATTTCGACAGCAAGGCTCCAATACGAACCGTCAATAAGGCCTTGATGAAATAGAGTCGGTATCATAGTAAGATTAGCAAGATACATTGGGAGAGAAATGGCTTTTTCACCAACAAGTGGTGCGAAAAAAAAGAAAACAAGTCCTGTTATGGCAACACACGCCCATAACACAGGATACAGTCTTGTCATACGTGAAATAGTGAACGAACGAAATGAGCGCCCTTCTGCTGAAAGAGCAATGACAAATCCAGAAATAATAAAAAAGAGGTCGACACCTAGATATCCATAATGAAAGATAGATCTAAATAGTGGAAAGTTAAGATAGGAGATGCGCCGCCTGGGGCTCCCGGCGCTCTGGTTCGTGGGCCTGCCCTACGCCCTGCTCACGGCGCAGCGGGTGCTGCCGCCCGAGCGGGTGCTGCTCTACAAGTCGTTGTATTTCTTCGTGCTGCTGGGCCTCGTCGTCGATGCGGGGCTGCGGGCGCACCCCGGCCGG
>JANYFX010000048.1 GCA_025359585.1 Rhizobacter sp.
GCTACTTCTACGTGATGCACCGCTTCGACATCGACAACGTTGCCTACGCACGCAAGATGCGCGACAAGGGTCTGATCGTGTCGGTGAGCTCGGGCGTGAAGCCGGCCGACTACGCCGTGATCGACCGCCTCGCGGCCGAGGGCGTCGGCGCCGACTACATCACCATCGACATCGCACACGGCCACGCCGACAGCGTGCAGAAGATGATCGAACACATCAAGAAGAAATTGCCCAGCACCTTCGTGATCGCCGGCAACGTCGCCACGCCGGAAGCGGTGATCGACCTGGAGAACTGGGGAGCGGATGCGACCAAGGTCGGCGTCGGCCCGGGCAAGGTCTGCATCACGAAGTTGAAGACCGGTTTCGGCACCGGCGGCTGGCAGCTCTCGGCGCTCAAGTGGTGCGCGCGTGTGGCGACCAAACCGATCATTGCCGACGGCGGCATCCGCGATCACGGCGACATTGCCAAGAGCGTGCGCTTCGGCGCGTCCATGGTGATGATCGGCTCGCTGTTCGCCGGCCACGAAGAGTCGCCCGGCAAGACGGTCGAGGTCGACGGCAAGCTCTTCAAGGAGTACTACGGTTCGGCCAGCGACTTCAACAAGGGCGAGTACAAACACGTCGAAGGCAAGCGCATCCTGGAACCCATCAAGGGCCGGCTTGCCGACACGCTGCGCGAGATGCGCGAAGACGTGCAGAGCTCGATCTCGTACGGCGGCGGCACCAGGCTCGCCGACATCCGCAAGGTGAACTACGTGATCCTGGGCGGCGACAACGCGGGTGAGCACCTGCTGATGTAGGCCGCCGGCTTCCGGCTCGCGCAACATCCGGAAACGTCGGCGACACAGAGGATGGACAAGCGCAATACTTTCGGTACAGGATTCGTTTGCAATCGTGCGGCCCGCGAGTCGCCGCGTCGGCTTCTTCGACGACCCCGAACACAACCCGAGATCTCCGTGTGAAAAACCTGCTGCGTTTCTGCCTGACCTGCCCGTTGACCCTGGCGCTGTTTAACGGCTGCGGCGGGGGTGGCCTCGACACCGACAGCTCGGTGCGCCTCGTCAACGCCACCAGCGAATACACCACGCTCGACCTCTACGCCGGCAGCGACCGCGTCTCGAGCGCCGTGGCCTCGAACAGCGTCGGCAGCTACGCCACGTTCGATGCCGGCACCTACACCTTCAACCTGAAGAGCGGCGGCTCCACGGCCACGGCGGCCAGCACGAGCCGCGAGGCTTTGAAGAAAAAACACCAGACGCTCGTGGCCTACACGACCGGCGGCGCGCTGACGGCCGAGTACCTCTCCGACGAAGAGAGCGCGCCGAGCTCGGGCACCGCCAAGCTGCGCGTGTTCAACACCGCAGCGGCCGACGCCGGCAACATCGACCTGTACCTCGTCAACACGCCCTGCGCCGACCTGCAATCGTCGACGGCCGCTGCCGTGGCCACGGCGGTCTCGGGCCTGCAGTCGGGCTACGCCGAAGTGTCGGCCGCGACCGGCGGCAGCGCGTACCACCTGTGCGTGACCGCCACCGGCGACAAGAGCGCGCTGCGGCTCGACGTGCCGGCCCTCACGCTCAGCAACCAGCAGGTCGCCACCCTCATCGTCACGCGCAGTGCGGGCGGTGTGTTGCTGAACGGCCTGCTGCTCACGCAACAAGGCACGCTGACCCCGGCGCTGAACACCTCGGCGCGTGTGCGCGTGGCGGCCAACGCGAGCGGCGCCGGCACCGTCACGGCCAGCGTGGGCAGCACCTCGCTCGGGCTGAACTACACCTCGCCGGCGGTCGGCAGCTACAAGCTCGTGCCGGCCGGCGCCCTGGCCTTGAGCCTGACGGTCAGCGGCACCACCACCGCCGTGAACAGCCTGACTGCGGCCGCCGGCAACGACTACACGCTGCTCGTGACGGGTGCGGCTGCCGCGCCGGTGGCCACGCTGATCGCCGACAGCAACACGCCTTCCACCAGCACGGCTCGGCCGGTGAAGCTGCGGCTCGTGAACGGCCTGAACGGCACCACGGCCTCGGCCACGCTCGCCTACAACTTCGACCAGGTCGGCGACGGCGCGGCGTCGCTGAGCGCGAACAGCCCG
>JANYFX010000073.1 GCA_025359585.1 Rhizobacter sp.
GTGCCGATGGACGACGACATCGTGGCCGCGTGCCTGATGACCCAAGCCGGTGAAGTGAAGAGGAAATAAAAATGGAAGTCGTCTCCCACACCCTGACCAACCTGATCATCTTCGTGCTGGCGATCTACGTCGGCTACCACGTGGTCTGGACCGTGACGCCCGCGCTGCACACGCCGCTGATGGCGGTGACCAACGCGATCTCGGCGATCGTGATCGTCGGTGCGATGCTGGCTGCCGCGCTGACCGAAACCTACCTCGGCAAGACCATGGGCGTGCTCGCCGTGGCGCTGGCTGCGGTCAACATCTTCGGCGGCTTTCTCGTCACGAGGCGAATGCTCGAGATGTTCCGGAAGAAGGAAAAGAAAGTCGCCGTGAAGGAGGAGGCTAAATGAGCCTGAACCTCGTCACGCTGCTTTACCTGATCGCCAGCGTCTGCTTCATCCAGGCGCTGAAAGGCCTGTCGCACCCCACCACGTCGATCCGCGGCAACGCGTTCGGCATGATCGGCATGGCGATCGCGGTCGTCACCACCGGCGCCTTGATCGTCAAGCTCGCCGATGGCCGGATCACGGGCCTGGCCTGGGTGCTGCTCGGCCTCGTCGCCGGTGGCGCTTATGGCGCCTGGCGCGCCAAGACGGTCGAGATGACCAAGATGCCGGAGCTGGTCGCGTTCTTCCACAGCATGATCGGCTTGGCGGCCGTGTTCATCGCGGTGGCGGCGGTGGCCGAGCCGTATGCCTTCGCGATCACGGCGGCCAAGGGCGAGCCGATCCCGGGTGGCAACCGCTTCGAGCTGTTCCTCGGCGCGGCGATCGGCGCCATCACCTTCAGCGGCTCGGTGATCGCCTTCGGCAAGCTCTCGGGCACCTACAAGTTCCGACTGTTCAAGGGCGCGCCGGTGCAGTTCCCGGGCCAGCACATCCTGAACCTCATCCTCGGCTTGGCGATGCTCGGCCTCGGCCTCGTGTTCGTCTACAACGAAAGCTGGCCGGCGTTCTTCGCGATGCTGGCCCTGGCCTTCGTGATGGGCGTGCTGATCATCATCCCGATCGGCGGCGCCGACATGCCGGTGGTCGTCTCGATGCTCAACAGCTACTCCGGCTGGGCGGCGGCCGGCATCGGCTTCTCGCTGAACAACGCGATGCTGATCATCGCCGGCTCGCTGGTGGGCTCGTCGGGTGCGATCCTCTCGTACATCATGTGCAAGGCGATGAACCGCTCGTTCTTCAACGTGATCCTCGGCGGCTTCGGTGGCGAGGCCACCAGCGCTGCCGGCCCGGCCGCCGAAGCACGCCCGGTCAAGACCGGCAGCGCCGACGACGCCGCCTTCGTGCTCGGCAACGCCGAGACGGTCGTCATCGTGCCGGGTTACGGTCTGGCGGTGGCGCGCGCGCAGCACGCGGTGAAGGAACTCGCGGCCAAGCTCACCGAGAAGGGCATCACCGTGAAGTACGCGATCCACCCGGTGGCGGGCCGCATGCCGGGCCACATGAACGTGCTGCTGGCCGAGGCCGAAGTGCCTTACGACCAGGTCTTCGAGATGGAAGACATCAACGGCGAATTCGGCCAGGCCGACGTGGCGATCATCCTCGGCGCCAACGACGTGGTGAACCCCGCCGCGCACATCAAGGGCAGCGCCATCTACGGCATGCCGATCCTCGAGGCCTACAAGGCCAAGACCATCATCGTCAACAAACGTTCGATGGCGGCGGGGTATGCCGGCCTCGACAACGAACTCTTCTATATGGACAAGACCATGATGGTGTTCGGCGACGCGAAGAAGGTCGTGGAAGACATGGTCAAGGCGATCGAGTGACCGTGGCCGATCCGAAGGCCGCCGATCGCGGCGGCCTCCGCTTCGGGACCTTGGTCGTGAAACGGGCAAAAAGACTTTGACAAAGCCTTCCAAGGACTGGCTTTATCAAACTCTTGGCTCAAATTCTTTAACAGGAGCTAAACTGGCCTGACCTTGTTAAAGCGCCAGACGATGCTTCATCCAGAACGCGCAGGCCGGTATTTGCAGCAGTCCACGGGCTACCGAGCCTTCGTTCCGAGCCCGCTGCCGCCCGATCCACCCGTCGCCTATGACGGCGAACTGCAGACCTTGCTGTCCACGGCCGACCGCGACCTGGCCCGGCTCGACGCGATCGCTTCGCTGCTGCCCAACCCCGACCTGTTCGTAGCGATGTACGTCCGGCACGAGGCTGTGCTCTCGTCGCAGATCGAAGGCACGCAGAGCACACTCGAAGACGTGCTCGCCTTCGAAGCCGACGCTGTGCGCGAAGACACGCCCAAGGATGTGCAAGAAGTCGTCAACTACGTGCGTGCGATGAACCACGGCCTGGGCAGGCTGCCGGATTTGCCGTTGTCGCTGCGGCTGCTTCGCGAGATCCACGCCGAGCTGATGCAAGGTGTGCGCGGTGGCGACAAGTCGCCAGGAGAATTCCGCACTTCGCAGAACTGGATCGGCGGGCGCGGCAGCACGCTGGCCACGGCCGCCTTCGTGCCGCCACCGCCGCACGAGCTGATGAACTCGCTTGGCGGGCTCGAACGATTTCTGCACGACGCCCGCAGCACGGTGCCGCTGCTCGTGCGCTGTGGTCTGGCGCACGCGCAGTTCGAGACCATCCATCCGTTTCTCGACGGCAACGGCCGGGTCGGCCGCCTGCTGATCACGCTGATGCTGTGCGAAGACGGCGCACTCTCGCGGCCGCTGCTGTACCTGTCGCTCTACCTCAAGGCCCACCGCGCCGAGTACTACGACCGGCTCACCGCCATCCGCACCCAGGGTCACTGGGAGCAGTGGCTCGCGTTCTTTCTGCGCGGCGTGAGCGTGACCGCGCGTGTGGCGACGCAGACAGCGCGAGACATCGTGGCGCTGCGCGAGTTGCACCGCAACGCCGTCGCCAAGAACGCCAAGGCACTGGTGCTGCTAGACACACTCTATCGCCAGCCCACGGTGTCGGTCGGCAAGGTGGCGCAGACCTTGTCGTGCACCTTCCCGACCGCCGCCAAGCTGGTGCGTGACTTCGAGGCCCGCGGCTGGCTGCGCGAGCTGACCGGCTACGAGCGCAACCGCTTGTGGCGCTACCAGCCCTATCTTGACCTGTTCCACCGAGACACGCTCGATGCGATGGTCGGCGTGCCAGCCGCTGGGCCGATGGTGACCGGCAGCGACCTGGCCTGATCCACCCTACTTCGAGATCGACAGCTTGTAGACCTTTTCGGTGCCGGTCTTGTCCGACTTGGTGGCGTAGTAGTCGGCCCCTGCTTTCACCAGATAGCGGCACCATTCTTCCGTCGGGTTGACCCGCCACTCGATCAGCACGCAGTAGCGCCCGTCTTCCGAGATGTGCCACTTGCCCTGGGCGGTGGTGTTGCGGCCGCCGGGTTTGTCGCGGTTGTCGGACGACACGGTGAAGCTCCCGTCGCTGTCGTTCTTCCAGGCGTTCGTGTTGCCCTTGCCGGTTAAGCGCGACATCTTCGCGCCGGGCAGCAACTGGGTCAGTTCCTCCTTGCTCAGCGTGACCCGGCCGACGGCGTCGAGGTCACGCAGGACTTCGGCATCCTGAGCGCAGGCCAGTGTCGAAGCGAGCAACAAGACCGGGAGTGCGGCGAACCGAACGAGCGAGCGGGAGCAGGGGGCGGTGGGGTGATGGATCGTCATCGTGATCTCCTTGGTTGATGTGTGATGGGGGGAAAGTCGAGTGGTGCAGGGTCAGGGGGCGAGCGTGACGGTCACTTCGCACTTGCCGCTGAAAGCGCCGCCGAAGCCGATCCACACGGCCCAGGAATCGGTGGCTCCGGCCGAGCTGTGCGGGAAATAGGTCACTGGGAAGTTGCAGCCGCCGCCGTCGCCAACCACCGAGTTCCAGGTGACCGACCGGTTGCAGCTGGCATACGCGTAGCCACTCAGCACCGCGCGGTAGAGCACTGCCTTGTCGAACCTCGGCACGACGAAGGCCGTGCGCGAGGGCG
>JANYFX010000091.1 GCA_025359585.1 Rhizobacter sp.
TCCGACGTGCTGCTGCTCGGCTCGACCACGCTGGTGCCGAGCTGGACGCTCGATGCTTCGTTGCAATACAGCCCCGACACCGGCGCCGAGGTGCTGCGCCTAGGCATCGCGCAGCGCTACCTGTTCCGCGATCAGCTCGTCACGCCCAAGGTGGCCGACCCGGCAGGCAGCACCACCACGCCGGTGGATCCGTTCTCCGGTGTCGGCCCGCCGCTCACGCAGCGGTTTTCCGACGTGCTGCTGCTCGGCTCGACCACGCTGGTGCCGAGCTGGACGCTCGATGCTTCGTTGCAATACAGCCCCGACAGCAAGCGCCTGGCGCGCTCGATCGTTTCGGCGCGCTATTCACCCGGCCCTTACCGCACGCTGAGCGCCACCTACCGTTTGACACGCGGTTTGAGCGAACAGGTGGAACTCGGCTGGCAATGGCCGATCTATGGGCCGGTGCCTTCGGGCGTGGCCGACCGCAGCCGTGCGATCGGCGCCGGCAGCAGTTGCCAGGGCAGCTGGTACGGCGTGGGCCGGATCAACTACAGCACGCTCGAAAGCCGCTTGATCGACTCGGTGGTCGGGGTCGAATACGACGCCGGTTGCTGGATCGGCCGGGTCGTCGCCTCGCGGCTTTCGACCGGGCGCAGCGAAGCGACCACGCGGCTGTCGGTGCAGCTTGAACTGATTGGCCTCTCGAGGCTGAACCTCGGCTCCAACCCGCTCCAGCTCTTGAAGGACAATATTCCAGGTTTCCGACTGCTGCGCGACGACCGTGCTCCGGGCCCTGCATCGAATGCTTATGACTGAATTCATCCCCCACCGCCGCCTGCCCCGCATCCGCGAAGCGGGCCTTCGCTGGGCGGCCTGTGTTGCGCTCGGTCTGGCCGCGCCGCTGGCGCTGGCGCAGTCGCGTGCGCCGGCCGTGCCCAGCACCGCCGATTACATCGTCGCTGTCGTCAACCAGGAGCTCGTCACCAACGCCGAGCTGCAGCAGCGCATTGCGCGCATCAGCGAAGGGGCGGTTCGCGAAAAAACCCAGCTGCCGCCGCCCGACGAGTTGCGCAAGCAGGTGCTCGACGTGCTGATCAACGAACGTGTGCAGGTGACCAACGCCCGCGAAACCGGGCAGCGCCTCGATGAGGCCGAACTCGACCGCACCGTGCTGAACGTGGCGGTGCAAAACAAGATGACGATGCCGCAGCTGCGCGCCCGCTTGCAGCAGCAAGGCATTTCCTACACCGCGTTTCGCAACAACCTGCGCGACCAGACGCTGATGGAGCGAGTGCGCGAGCGTGAGGTGAACGCGCGCATCCGCATCAGCAATGAAGAGATCGATGCCGCGATCGAGCGCCGCCGGGCCGCCGCCGAAGGCGGCATGCAGCTCAACCTCGCGCAGATTCTGGTGACCGTGCCCGAGGGCGCGAGCCCGGCCGAAGTCAGCCAGCGACAGGCGCGTGCCGAAGCGGCGCTGGCGCGCGTCAAGGCCGGCGAGGCGTTCGAGACCGTGGCACGTGAAATTTCCGAAGACGGCAACCGTGCGCAGGGTGGCGTGATCGGCATGCGCCCGGCCGAGCGGCTGCCCGACCTGTTCGTCGACTTCGTGAAACCGCTCAAATCGGGCCAGGTCGGGCCGACGCTGCTGCGCTCCGGCGCCGGCTTTCACGTGCTCAAGCTGGTCGAACGCAACCAGGGCCTGGGCGCCGGCTTCACGGTGCCGCAAACGCGCGCACGCCACATCCTGCTGCGGCCCTCGGCGCAACTCTCGCAAGAAGCGGCAGGCCGCCGCCTGGCCGAGTTCAAGGCGCAGATCGTCAGTGGCGCCAAGACCTTCGAGCAGCTCGCGCAAGACAACTCCGAAGACGGCTCCGCAGCGCGTGGCGGCGACCTCGGCTGGTCGTCGCCCGGCATGCTGGTTCCGGAGTTCGAGGACACGATGAACGGGCTGCCGATCAACGGCATTTCCGATCCCATCATCTCGCGCTTCGGCGTTCACCTGATCCAGGTGCTGGAGCGGCGTGAGACTGTGCTCGACGCAAAACAGCAGCGTGAGCAGATGCGCAACGTGTTGCGCGAGCAGAAGTTCGAAGACGCCTACAACGACTGGATTCGCGACCTGCGCGGCCGCGCCTACGTCGAGCTGCGCGAGCCGCCGCAGTAAGCGCGGCCGTGGCCCACCACATCGCACGCAAGCGCTTCGGCCAGCACTTTCTGACCGATCGTGCGGTGCTCGACGCGATCGTCGACGCCATTCGTCCCGAGCCCGGCGAAGCGCTGGTCGAGATCGGCCCGGGCCTCGGGGCGATGACCGACCCGCTGGTGGCACGCTGCCGGCAGCTCACCGTGATCGAACTCGACCGCGACCTGGCGCAGCGGCTGCGCAAGCGGCCCGAGCTCGACGTGATCGAAGCCGACGTGCTGCAGGTTGACTTCGCCGCGCTGGCGACGCGCGCCGGGAAGCGCCTGCGTGTCGTCGGCAACCTGCCCTACAACATCTCCACGCCGATCCTGTTTCACCTGCTCGGTGCCGCCTCCCAGGTGATCGACCAGCACTTCATGCTGCAGAAGGAAGTGGTCGACCGCATGGCCGCCGCGCCCGGAGGCAAGGACTACGGCCGCCTCAGCGTGATGCTGCAGTGGCGCTACCGGATCGAAGCGGTGCTCGACGTGCCGCCCGAGGCCTTCGAGCCGCCGCCGCGGGTCGACTCCGCGGTCGTGCGCATGCGGCCATTGCCGCCGATCGCGGATGTCGATGCCGATCTGCTGGGCGAGCTGGTGCGGGTGGCGTTTTCGCAGCGCCGCAAGCTGCTGCGCCACACGCTCGGGCGCTGGTTGGAGGCGCGCCAGTTTGTCGGTGAGTTCAACGTTCAGCGTCGCGCTGAAGAGGTGCCGGTGAGCGAATACCTGGCCTTGGCGGCCACCCTGTCACCGGTCTGAAACAACCGTCACTCCGGGCGAGGCCGGGAGTGACGTGATCGCTGTCGCTACGCGGCGTTGAGCCACATGGCGGTGTCGAACGCACTGCTCATCAAAGGCATGTTCATGCCGAAGCTGCTGTTCGCTGCGCTCTTCGCGGCCGGCTTGGCCGGCTTGTCTGCAATGCTGGGGGCCACATCTGTCGCCCGCTCCCATGACCCTAGTTCTTGGGAGCGGGCTACTGAAAAGAATAGAAGCACCTGAAAGCGATTTTTCGCTCGGCCCAGAAGTCGGCCGCATCGCGAAACACGTCGAGCAACTGCTCGCGCGCTTCGCGGTCGAAGCGCGGGTTGTCGGGCAATTGCTCCAGCACCACCACGAAGCCGGGCTGCGAGCCCGATTTGTGGACCAGATCGGTCATGCAGTCGTAGAGTGCATCGAGGTTCTTCCCGAAGTGCGCAGGGAACATGAATGCCTGCGCGATGGCGTCGAGAACGTCCTGCTTGGACTGGGCCGCCGTCAGGTTCGCGTAGAGAAAATGCTGGCTGGCGTGTTGCGCCGCGTCCATCAGATCCTCCACGCGAAATGCGCGGATCGATTGAACAATGTTCGGACGGACTGTCTGCAAAAGCATGGTCGCGTTCCTCCTCAAGTCAAAAAACAAACCTCAAACAACAAAACCGGTCCGGCGCTCACGGTGCGATCTGGCGAAAGCTCGTGTAGTGGTCGCCGGTGTAAAAACAAGCCTTCGGGTGGGTCGGCTGGCGCCCCCCGCAAACGATTCGGCGGGCGCCGCGGTCACGTGCCCCAGGGGTATCGACCGTGTACTCGTGGTAGTAGCCGCGCGGCTGCGCCGGCAATGCCCGTTCGCGATTTCCGAACACCGTGCCGTCCTTGCGGTGCGGAAACGGACCGCCGGCAAGAATCAGGCGATGGGTGTTCTGCGCCTCGGAGGGCAACTGTGCCAGTGCGACAGTGCCTGCAGCGAAGGCCGTTTCAGGCACTGGCTCCTTGGCCTGGACTGCAACTGCTGCCAGTACCGACCCCGCCAACGTGACAACCAGCCCCCACTGGCGCAGGGCTTGCCACCGTGGTGGCCGAGCGGAGAAAAACACGGGAAATCCCTGAAATCAGAAGCCGCGATGTTACCGAATCGGCCGCAAAACCTCAAGCCTTTGCCTAAAATTGGTGCAGGAATAGAGCAGTGAAAGTGGGCGAATACTACCTAAAAATCGCTGGAAAAATAGAGGAATGTGATGCGGTAGTGGCGCTGTTCAAGCACCGTTTTGGCACGCGGCGTTGCACCGACAAGCCCTTCGGGTTTTCCCGGTCATTGTGACTGGGGTGTGAAATCGCCTCGGATGCGGGCGCGTCAGGGCGTGGCGCCCGCATCCGACGCCTCGGCCTGCGTCAGCGCGCAGCGTTCGCGTCGGCGACCGTCAGCGCGGTCATGTTGATGATGCGCCGCACGGTAGCCGAGGGCGTCAGGATGTGCACCGGCTTGGCCGCGCCCAGCAGCACCGGCCCGATCGCGATGCCGCCGCCGGCGGCAGTCTTCAGCAAGTTGTAGCTGATGTTGGCCGCGTCGATGTTCGGCAGCACGAGCAGGTTGGCTTCGCCGGTGAGCGGGCTGCCGGGCATGATCTCTTTGCGATAAGCGGCGTCGAGCGCGGTGTCGCCGTGCATTTCACCGTCGACTTCCAGCCATGGCGCCCGCTGCTGCAACAGGGCCAGCGCGTCGCGCATCTTGACGGCCGAAGGCTGATTGCTGGAGCCGTAGTTGCTGTGCGAGAGCAGGGCCGCCTTCGGCTGCAGGCCAAAGCGCATCATTTCTTCGGCGGCCATGATCGTGATCTCGGCCAGCTGCGCAGCCGTCGGGTCGTAGTTGACGTGTGTGTCCACCAGCATCACTTGGCGGCCGGGCAGGATCAGCCCGTTCATGCAGGCGTAGGTTTGTGCGCCTTCGCGCTTGCCGATGACTTGGTCGATGTAGTGCAAGTGCAGCGCGGTCGTGCCCCAGGTGCCGCACAACATGCCGTCGACTTCGCCCGAGCGCAGCAGCATCGCGGCGATCAGCGTCAGCCGTCTGCGCATCTCGATCTTGGCGAGCTGCGCGGTCACGCCCTTGCGGGCCGTGAGCTGGTGGTAAGTCTGCCAATAATCGCGGAAGCGGTGGTCGTTTTCGGTGTTGACGAGGTCGTAGTCGGTGCCGGCCGTCAGGCGCAGGCCGAACTTCTCGATCCGCTCTGCGATCACCTCGGGCCGGCCGATCAGCGTCGGGCGCGCCAGGCCTTCGTCGACGATCACCTGCGCGGCGCGCAGCACACGTTCTTCTTCGCCTTCTGCGTAGGCGATGCGCTTGTTGAGCGCGCGCTTGGCCATGTTGAAGATCGGCTTCATCGTCGTGCCCGAGGCGTAGACGAAGGTCTGCAACTTCTCGCGGTACGCGTCCATGTCGGTGATCGGGCGCGCGGCCACGCCCGAGTCGGCCGCCGCTTTGGCCACGGCCGGCGCGATGCGCATCATCAGCCGCGGGTCGAACGGCTTCGGGATCAGGTTGTCGGCGCCGAAGCTCATGGCCGCGCCGGCATAGGCCGCCGCCACCACTTCGTTCTGCTCGGCTTGCGCGAGCTCGGCGATCGCGTGCACCGCCGCGATCTCCATCTCGATCGTGATCGTGGTCGCGCCCGAATCGAGCGCGCCGCGGAAGATGTACGGGAAGCAGAGAACGTTGTTGACCTGGTTCGGGTAGTCGCTGCGGCCGGTCGCGATGATCGCGTCGCTGCGCACTTCCTTCACTTCTTCGGGCAGGATCTCCGGCGTCGGGTTGGCGAGCGCGAAGATGATCGGGTTGGCCGCCATCTTTGCGACCATGTCCTTCTTCAGCACCCCGCCGGCCGACAGGCCGAGGAACACGTCGGCGCCACCACCATCAACGAGGCGATGAAGCTGGCCTGCGTGCGCGCCATCGCCGAACTGGCGCGGCGCGAAGCCTCCGACCTCGGCAGCGCTTACAGCGGCGAGACGCCGCGCTTCGGCGCGGACTATTTGATTCCGCGGCCGTT
>JANYFX010000127.1 GCA_025359585.1 Rhizobacter sp.
GCCGCTGGCAGCATCGAGCGAGAAGGCCTCGACGAGGCCATCGGGCGCCACGGCCTCGACGCGCAGACCCTGCGCGAGCCGGTTCACGCCCTGGCCGTGCAAGGAGTTGACCTCGATGTGGCCGGCGCCGAGCACATCGGCCAGCCTGCCGCCGGGCAGCACGGTCAGCGCGTGCGCGAGGCCGTATTGAACGTCGAGCGGAGCGTCGTCGGCGTCGCGGTGGTCGAGCCGGCCCGGCACTTCCTGCACCGCCTGGTGCAGCGAGCCGCCGAGTGCCACATTGACTTCCTGAAGCCCGCGGCAGACCGCGAGCAGCGGAATGCCCCGTTCGAGCGCACGCGGGATCAGCGGCAGGGTCCAGCCGTCACGATCGGCGTCGAGCGGCAAGCTCGTGTCGTGCACACCTTCGCCGAAGTGGCTCGGGTGCACGTTCGAAGGCGAACCGGTCAGGAACACGCCGTCGGCCAGATCGAGCAGGGCGTCGATCTCGTCGATGCCGGCCGAGGGCACGACCAGCGGCTGGCAGCCGGCCAGGCGCACCGCTTCGATGTATTTCCTGCCGACGACATGGTAGGGGTGCTGGCCCAGCAAACGGTTGCACGCGGGCACGAGCACCACCGGTTTGGCGGGGGCTGATGAGCGGGGGGCGGCGGGTTTCATGGGGCTTGCTGCGGGCTGCGATTTCGCAGCGGGTGCGATGGGCGTCTTGGCATGGAAGAGTGAGCAAAGAATGTGCCGTCGATGCGGACGCGACGGCGCTTCACAGCATGTCCTTCAGCCGGTAGTAGGCCATGCCGGCCACCAGCGCCGGGGTGCGCAACAGCGCGCCGCCGGGGAAGTTGCGGTGGCGAATGCGCGCGAAGGTGTCGAAGCGCTCGGCATCGCCGGCGATCGCTTCGGCGACGAGTCGCCCCGCGAGGCCTGTCAATGCGAGGCCGTGGCCGGAAAAGCCTTGCAGGTAGTACACGTTGGAAAACGCGCGCGCCGCACCGGCGTCGGGCAGGCGCCCGAAGTCGGGCGCGCGGTTCATCGAGATGTCGACGAAGCCTCCCCACGCGTACTCGACCTGTGTGTTCTGAAGCTGCGGGAAGGTGCGCGCCATGCGGCGCTGCATGCTGGCGGCCAGGTTCATCGGCGTGGCGGTGCTGTAGCTGACGCGGCCGCCATACAACATGCGGTGGTCGGCGGTGGGCCGGAAGTAGTCGAGCACGAAATTGGTGTCGCACACGGCCGACTGCGAGGGCACCAGCGATTGCGCGAGCACGGGGTCGAGGGCTTCGGAGGCGACGATGTAGGTGCCGACCGGCATGATGCGGTTTTCGAGCGCGGGCGCGATGCCTTGCAGGTAGACGTTGCCGGCGAGCAGCACGTGCGATGCGCGCACCGAGCCGGTGGCCGTGCGCAGCAAGACCGTGCTGCCCGGTTCGATGCCCGTCACCACCGATTCTTCGTGGATGCGAACACCGAGACCGGCCGCAGCACGCGCCAGCCCGAGGCTGTACTTCAGCGGATGAAGGTGCCCACCGAGCGGGTCGTGCACGCCGCTGTGAAAGCGCGGGCTGGCGATCCACTGCGGCAGGTCGGCCGGTGCGATCCACTGCGTCGAATAGTCATAGGCCTGCTGCATGTGCGCTTGCCACGCTTGCAGTTCGCGCGCCTTGCGTGCGCCGACGGCCACGCTCAGATACCCGCTGCGCCAGTCGCAATCGATGTCGAAACGCTCGCGCCGTTCGCCGATCAGGCGCAAGGCTTCGAGCGTCATGTTCCAGACCTCGCGCGAAGCCTGTGCGCCGAGCTGCTGCTCGATCACCGACTGGTCGCAGGCCAGGCCCGCGATCACCTGGCCTCCGTTGCGCCCCGAAGCACCCCAGCCGACCTGCCGCGCTTCGAGCACGACGACGCTGTAACCCCTGTCCGCCAGTTCGATCGCCGCCGACAAACCCGCCAGGCCACCCCCCACAACCGCCACGTCGCATTCGTCGTTCGATTGCAACGACCCGAAGGCCCGATCACGCGGCGCGGTCGCGGCGTAATAGGAGTTTTTCGTCAGTTGCTGGTCGGCGCTGAGCAAGGACATGAACCGGTGTGCGCTAGGCAATCCTCTTGGGTTTCGGGTTGAAGGGTCAGGGGCGGGTGCGAGGCTGTTCAGCCTTGAGTCTTCAGCACGTCGGCGATCGTGCTGACGATCTGGTCGATGTGCGCGCTTTCGACGATCAACGGTGGCGACAGCGCGATCGTGTCGCCGGTGGTGCGGATCAATACACCACGCTCCCAGCACTCGAGGAACACGTCGAACGCACGCTTGCCCGGCTGGCCGCTGACCGGCTCCAGCTCGATGCCACCGACCAGACCGATGTTGCGCACATCGATCACGTTAGGCGAACCCTTGAGCGAATGCAGCGCGTTCTCGAACACCGGCGCCATCGTCGCACCGCGGGTCAGCAGGCCTTCTTCGGCATAGGTGTCGAGCGTGCCGAGTGCCGCCGCGCACGCAAGCGGGTGCGAAGAGTAGGTGTAGCCGTGCAGGAACTCGATAAGGTGTTCCGGGCCGGTCATGAACGCGTCGTGGATCTGTTGTTTGACGAACACCGCGCCCATCGGCACGCAGCCGTTGGTGATGCCCTTGGCCACCGTCATCATGTCGGGCGTGACGCCGAAGTGCTGGGCCGCGAAAGGCGAGCCGAGGCGGCCGAAACCGGTGATGACTTCGTCGAAGATCAGCAGGATGCCGTGCTTGTCGCAGATTGAGCGCAGGCGCTGCAGGTAACCATTGGGCGGCAGCAGCACACCGGTGGAACCGGCAACCGGCTCGACGATCACGGCGGCGATGGTCGAGGCGTCGTGCAGCGCGACCAGCCTTTCCAGATCGTCGGCGAGCTCGGCGCCATGCTCGGGCACACCGCGCGAGAAAGCGTTGCGCGACAGGTCGTGCGTGTGGCGAATGTGGTCGACCCCCGGCAGCAGCGGCCCGAAGCTCTTGCGGTTGCCGACGATGCCACCGACCGAGATGCCGCCGAAGTTCACGCCGTGGTAACCACGCTCGCGGCCGATCAGCCGGGTGCGAGTGCCTTCGCCGCGGGCGCGGTGGTAGCCGATCGCCATCTTCAAAGCAGTTTCGACCGACTCGGAGCCCGAGTTGGTGAAGAACACCTTGTTCAGCCCCGCCGGTGTCAGCTCGACCAGGCGCTCGGCGAGTTCGAAGGCTTTCGGGTGGCCCATGTTGAACGGCGGCGCGAAGTCCATCTCGGCGGCTTGCTCGGCAATCGCCTGCACGATCTTCGGCCGTGCGTGGCCGGCGTTCACGCACCACAGGCCGGCGATGCCGTCGAGGATCTGGCGGCCTTCGGGCGTCCAGAAATGCATGCCCTTGGCCTTGGACAACAAGCGCGGCGCCTTCTTGAACTGGCGGTTCGCGGTGAACGGCATCCAGAACGCGTCCATCTTCATCGGCGGCGGCGTGGTGCTGTTTGTGGCAGCCATCGGTGCAAGCGTAGCGGGGTCGTCTTTGTGCATGGCGTTTGTTCCTTGAGGCGTTGATTCGCCCGACCTGCAAGTGTGCGAGTTGCAGCCCTCGGAGTCTAGAGAAACCGCCGCGCAATGTGTGCTCGCAATGGCGGTGGGTTCTCCCTGCTCCTTGCAATATCATGCGGTCGAGCATCCCTCAAACAGAATTGACTGCGAAACATGGCTGTTTCAACGAAGCTGGATTCGATAGACCGGGCCATCCTGACCGAACTGCAGCGCGAAGGGCGGGTCTCGAATCAGGACCTGGCGCAGCGCGTTCACCTGTCGCCCTCGGCCTGCCTGCGGCGCGTGAAAACACTCGAAGACAGCGGTGTGATAGCGCAGTACGTGGCGCTGGTGAACCCGCGCGCGGTGGGCAAACACGGCATCAGCTTCACGATCATCAACCTGGAGAGCATGAATACGCCGCAGCTCGAAGCCTTCGAGCAGGCGGTGCGCGACCAGTCCGAGGTGCTCGATTGTTTCTACGTGGCCGGGTCGAACGATTACCTCATCCGCTTCGCATACCACGATGCCGAGGACCTCGAACGCTTCCACGCCGAGGTGTTGATGCGCTTGCCGAACGTGGCGCGTTCCAACTCGCTGCTGGTGCTGCGCACCGTGAAGAAGACAACCGCGCTGCCGGTCTGACAGCCGTCGATCAGCGTTGGGTGGCGAGCCGCCCGCAGAGATAGGTCCAGACGAAGTTCGCCGCAGCCTGGCTCGTCAGCTCGGCATGGTCGTAGGGCGGAGAAACCTCCACGCAGTCCATGCCCACGAAAGGCAGGTCGGCCAATTCTTCGAGCAGGCTCAGCACCTGGTTGCTGCTCAGGCCACCGGGTTCGGGCGTGCCGGTGCCGGGCGCGAAGGCCGGGTCGAGGCAGTCGATGTCGAGGCTCAGGTAGACGGGCGGGTTGCCATGCTCGGCCAGCCGCGATCGGATCGCGCCGACGACGCCCGCCAGTTGCGCCGGGCTCTCCATGCCGCGCAGCGAACGTGCCGTGAAGATCTGCCCGCCTTGATCGGCAACGTACTCGCGAGCCTCGCGCTCACCGGCCGACCGAATGCCGATCTGGGCGAAGCAGGCGTTGATCACCAGCCCTTCCTGCATCGCTTCATGGACCCAGGTGCCATGCCCGCTGGGCTCGCCAAAGTGGTCTTGCCAGGTGTCGCAGTGCGCGTCGAAGTGGATTACCGCGAGCGGTTGGCCGAGCACGGCCCGGTAGGCGCGCAGCAGCGCCAGCGTGATTGAGTGGTCGCCGCCGAGCCAGCACATGTGGTGCTTGCGGATCAGTGAGTCGGCCAATGGCATCAGGGCAGCGCGCATCCCGTCGATGCTGGTGTTGGGCAGCGGCAGGTCGCCAGCATCGCCGAGCGCACCGAGCGGCGACACATCGAACAGCGGGTGAATCGCGTCGCACAGCATGTGGCTGGCCTCGCGGATCGCGCGCGGCCCGAAGCGCGCGCCGGGGCGGTTGGTGACGGCGCCGTCCCAGGCCACGCCGGCCACGGCGAAGGGCTGGCTCGGGTCGGCCGCCGGTGCTTTGAGAAAGCTGTTGTTCGACAGAAAAGCGAAGCTCGTCATCAAGGTGCTCGGCGAAAAAGGCGTCACGCGATCATAGAAGCCACCGGAAAGCGACGAGCGGTCGCCATTCGCTTTGGGACCTCGCTGATTTCACCCGCGCATCAAGCCATTTCATATTGCGGAATTGAGTTTGCTGCGCTGCCGCATTTCATTCCGCAATCTCAAAACTCGTTTCACATTGCAGCATTTGTTCGATAAGCTGTTGATTTTATTGAATGAGAAACTTAGTCTTATATAAGACACAAGTCTTCCAAAAAATGATTCGCGCGGCTAAGCTGAGGCATCGATTTTTCAGTTTTCATTCACCACCCCCGGAGCTTCCGATGACCCAACCCACCCGCGATCAGCAAATTGCCGCCCTCGAAAAAGACTGGGCCACGAACCCGCGCTGGAAAGGCATTCAGCGCAACTACACCGCCGCCGACGTGGTGCGCCTGCGCGGCTCGCTGGTCGTCGAGCACACGCTCGCACGCCGCGGTGCGGAAAAGCTCTGGAACCTCGTCAACACCGAGCCCTTCGTCAACACGCTGGGTGCGCTCACTGGCAACCAGGCGATGCAGCAGGTCAAGGCCGGCCTGAAGGCGATCTACCTGTCGGGCTGGCAGGTGGCGGGTGACGCCAATTCGGCCGGCGAGATGTACCCCGACCAGTCGCTGTACCCGGTGAACTCGGTGCCGGTCGTCGTCAAGCGCATCAACAACACCTTCACGCGTGCCGACCAGATCCAGTGGTCGGAAGGCAAGAACGATGTCGACTTCTTCGCGCCGATCGTGGCCGACGCCGAAGCCGGTTTCGGTGGTGTGCTCAACGCCTTCGAACTGATGAAGTCGATGATCGACGCCGGCGCCGCGGGCGTGCACTTCGAAGACCAGCTCGCTTCGGTGAAGAAGTGCGGCCACATGGGCGGCAAGGTGCTCGTGCCGACGCGTGAAGCCGTCGCCAAGCTGACCGCCGCCCGCCTCGCGGCCGACGTGATGGGCGTGCCCACGCTCGTGATCGCGCGCACCGATGCCGAAGCCGCCGACCTCGTCACCAGCGACGTGGACGACAACGACAAGCCGTTCCTGACCGGCGAGCGCACCGTCGAAGGTTTCTACCGCTGCAAGGCCGGTCTGGAGCAAGCCATCTCGCGCGGCCTGGCCTATGCCGAAGTGGCCGACATGGTCTGGTGCGAAACCGGCAAGCCCGACCTGGCCTACGCCAAGCGCTTCGCCGATGCGATCCACGCCAAGTTCCCGGGCAAGCTGCTGGCCTATAACTGCTCGCCATCGTTCAACTGGAAGAAGAACCTCGACGACGCGACCATCGCCAAGTTCCAGCGCGAACTGGGTGCGATGGGCTACAAGTTCCAGTTCATCACGCTGGCCGGTTTCCACAGCCTGAACTACTCGATGTTCAACCTCGCCCACGGCTACGCCCGCAACAACATGACCGCGTTCGTCGAGCTGCAAGAGGCAGAGTTCGCTGCCGCCGACAAGGGCTTCACCGCCGTGAAGCACCAGCGTGAAGTGGGCACGGGGTACTTCGACGCCGTGACGACCACGATCGAGCGCGATGCATCGACCGCCGCACTGAAGGGTTCGACCGAAGACGAACAGTTCTTCGACGCCAAGCACGGGTGATTTGCGGCGCGCCTGCGCGTCGGACATCGCCGCGTCGTGGTGCCGGAGGCCGCAGCTTTCGGTTCCCGACAAATCGATGTTGATCGGCTGCTGACGCACAGCTCGATCCAGCCCGCATCGGGCCAGACGCCCGGTGGCCACCAGCCACCGGGCGTTTTTCATGGGCTCTCGGCGGCGTCGATTGCGCTTCGGCCGACGCATGTAAGCAAACATGCATTGCGTCACGATAAGAGTAAAAACCCTTAGAGTTCGGACGGTCGAAAACAGCCAGCGAAGGAGCGCGCGATGTGCGCCTCCCGGGTTGTTTCGAACGACAGGAGGGATCGAACTCTGGACCACGTCAGCACACTGCCGCGCAGGCTTTGCTCAAGAGTCGCGCTCTGGCTTGTTTTGGCACTGCCGTTCGCCGCGCAGGCCTTCGAATTCGACGAGGTCGCAACACGTGCGCGCGACCTTGCCGCCGTGGCCTACAAGGCGCCCGCCGCCACCTTGCCGCAGGAGCTGCGAGACCTCGACTACGACGCCTACCGCGACATCCGCTTCAAGCCGGAAAGTGCACTCTGGCGCGCCGAGAAGTTGCCCTTCGAACTGATGTTCTTCCACGCCGGGCGCAATTTCCAGGACCCGGTTCGCATCAACACGATCGAAGCGGGCGCCGTGAAACGCCTCGGTTTCGATTCGGCATTGTTCGACTACGGTCGCAACAAACTCGACCCGCAGAAGCTGCGCAACGCCGGCTTCGCGGGTTTTCGTGTGCACTACCCGGTCAACAAGCCCGGCTACAAGGACGAGGTGCTGGTTTTCCTCGGCGCGAGCTACTTTCGCGCGGTCGGCAAAGGGCAGACCTACGGCCTCTCGGCACGCGGTGTCGCGGTCGACACGGCGGCAGCGCAGGGCGAGGAGTTCCCGCGCTTCAGCGAGTTCTGGATCGAACGGCCGCTGCCCGGCGCGACCTCGTTGACGATCTACGCCTTGCTCGACTCGCCGCGACTGGCGGGCGCCTACCGATTCGTGCTGACGCCGGGGGCCGACACGGTGATGCAGGTCACCGCCCGCATCTACCCGCGCGAGCCGATCGCCCGGCTCGGCATCGCGCCGCTGAACAGCATGTACGCGTTCGGTGAAAACCAGCCGGGTCACGACGACTACCGCCCCGAGGTGCACGACTCCGACGGCCTCTCGGTCGCCACCGCCGAAGGCGACTGGATCTGGCGCCCGCTGCTGAACCCGAAGCGCCTGCTCGTCACCTCGTTCTCTGCGCTCAACCCGAAAGGGTTCGGGCTGATGCAGCGTGACCGGTCGCCGACGAGTTACGAAGACCCCGAAGCCTTGTACGAGCGCCGGCCCAGCGCCTGGGTCGAGCCCGTCGGCAACTGGGGCGCCGGGCGGGTCGAATTGGTGCAGATCCCCACGCCCGACGAAACCAACGACAACATCGTCGCGTACTGGGTGCCCGACGTGGCGCCGGTGCCGAAGCAGGCCTTCGACTTTGCGTACCGCCTGCACTGGTCGACGGCCGGTGTGACGCCGCCGAGCAAGGGTTACGTGGTGCAGACCCGGCGCGGCCGGGGCTATGTGAAGCAGCCCGACGGCGACATCAATTTCGTCGTCGATTTCGACGGCCCGGCGCTGCGTTTGCTGAAAGCCGACGCGAAGCTCGAATCGGTCGTCGAAGTCGGCGCCAACGCGCAGCTGAAAGAGCAGAACCTGTTTCGCAACCCGGTCAGCGGCGCCTGGCGCATGACCGTGCGCATCAAGCGTGCCGACACTGCCAAGCCGGTGGAACTGCGCGCCTACGTCAAGCCGGCGGCTCAAGGCGCCATCACCGAAATCTGGAGCTACATCGTTCCGCCCGACCCGGAAAAACCATGACCGATTCCACTCTTGTAACGGCCGCGCAGCCGCCGATCCAGCGCG
>JANYFX010000147.1 GCA_025359585.1 Rhizobacter sp.
GTCGTCGTCAACCAGATGGTCACGCTGAACGCCTGCGCGGTCGCGCACGGCAGCCTGTCGGTGACGATCAACTCGTCGCCGGTGATCAGCCAGCCCGGGCCGCTGTCGAACGGCACGACCGTGTCGCGCGACAGGGCCGAGATCACGATCCGGCAAGAGCCGGGTTCGCTGATCCAGTTGCCGGCCGGCACCAAGCTCGCCGACGTGGTGAAGGCACTGAACTCGCTCGGCGCGACGCCGCAGGATCTGCTCGCGATCCTTCAAGCGATGAAGACCGCCGGCGCCCTCAACGCCGAGATCGAAGTGATCTGAACATGGCGATCTCGGGCATGTCCAGCAGCACCGGCGACGTCGGCGCACTCGATGCGCTGCGCGATGCCTCGGGCAGCGCGCTGCGCGCACGGGCCGCGACCGACCCGAAGGCCGCGATCAAGATGGCCGCGAAGCAATTCGAGGCGATCTTCATGCAGCAGCTGATGAAAAGCATGCGCGAGTCGTCGCTCGGCACCGGCATGCTCGACAACTCGGGCACGCAAATGGGCACCGAGATGCTCGACACGCAACTGTCGAACAAGATGAGCGGCATGCCGGGCGGTTTGGCCGACGTGATCGCGCGCCAGCTGGAACGGCAGATGAGCGGCGTCGTGTCGAAAGCGGCCGTGCCCGCCGCTGCGGCCGCGGGTGCGGCCACCGGCAGCGATGCGAACACGAGCCTCACCACCACCCAGAGCGACTTCGTGCGTGTGCACACGCAGGCCGCCCGAGCGGCCGAGGCGCAGACCGGCATCCCGGCCACCTTCATGGTGGCGCAGGCGGCGCACGAATCGGGCTGGGGCAAACACCAGATCCTGAACGCCGATGGTTCCAGTTCCTTCAACCTGTTCGGCATCAAGGCCGGCAGCGGCTGGAAGGGCGCCACGACCTCGATCACCACGACCGAAGTCGTCGACGGCCAGGCCCGAAAGGTGGTCGCCAAATTCCGCGCCTACGCGAGCGCCGAAGACTCGTTCAAGGACTACGCGCAGCTGATGAAAGACAACCCGCGCTACGCCAACGTCGTGGCCGCCGGCAACAACGCCGACGGCTTCGCGCAAGGCCTGCAGCGCGCCGGTTATGCCACCGACCCGGCCTATGCCGACAAGCTCAGCCGCGTGATCAACACCACCTTGCGGCTGCAGCGGGCGAGTGCCTGAAGCGGCTGAAGAAACGAGCCAACCATGAGTGGACTTCTTTCCGTCGGCAAGTCGGCGATGTTCGCGAACTACGCGGCCTTGCAGACCACCGGCAACAACATCGCCAACGCCAACACGCCGGGTTATTCGCGCCAGACCGTGCAGCTTGCCGACGCGTCGGGGCAGTTCACCGGCTCGGGCTTTTTCGGCAAGGGCGTGAACGTGGTGACGGTGCAGCGCGCCTACGACCAGCTGCTGACGACGCAGGCCGCGAGCGCGAGTTCGGCCGCCTCGGCCGACAGCGCGCGGCTCGACAAGCTGAACCAGCTCGAAACCGTTTTCCCGATCGGCAGCACCGGCATCGGCGCCGCCGCCGGTGACCTGCTCAATGCCTTCGTCGATGTGTCGAGCAACCCGACCGATTCGTCGGCGCGCCAGGTCACGCTGGGCAAGGCGCAGGAACTCGCGGCGCGCTTTCGCAACGCGGGCGAGCAGCTCTCGGCGCTGCAAAGCGGCGTGGTGCAGGACATGCGGGCATCGGTCAGCGCCGTCAACGCGCTGGCGCAACAGGTCGGCCGCCTGAACCAGCAGATCGGCGCGCTCAAGGGCACGGGCCAGCCGCCGAACAACCTGCTCGACGAGCGCGACCGCGTGATCAGCGACATCGGCAAGCTGATCAACGTGAGCACGCAGTCGGCCGAAGACGGCAGCCTGGGTGTGTTCATCGGCGGTGGCCAGAACCTGGTGCTCGGCGGCGTGGTGAACACGCTCAAGGTCGTGGCCGATGCCTATGACCCGTCCAAGGTGCAGGTCGCATTGCGCGCGGGCGCGACCGACCGGCTGATTCCGCAAGCAGCGTTTTCCGGCGGTTCGATGGCCGGGCTGCTGAAGTTCCAGAACGAAGACCTCAGCCACGCCACGCGCCTGCTCGGCCAGATGGCGACGGCGATCAGCGGTGCGGTGAATCTGCAGCAATCGCTCGGCCTCGACCTCGGGCAGCCGGCGGGCCGCGGCGCGCCGATCCTGTCGGTCACCGGCGCGCGCGTGCTGAGCGCTTCAGACAACGCCGGCAGCGCGCAGTTCGGCGCGAGCGTCAGCAACGCCGCGCAAGTGCAGACCAGCGACTACGAGCTCACGTTCGACGGTGCCAACTACGGCCTCACGCGCGAGCCCGACGGCCAGGCCGTGACCGGCAGCCCGTTCACGCCCGCAGCGCTCGCGGCCGGTGTGGCGGTGGACGGGCTGACGATTCAGTTGAGCGCCGGCACGGCGCAGGCCGGTGACCACTTCCTGATCCAGCCGGCGGCCACGGCGGCGCAAAACATGCGGCTCGTGCTCACCGACCCCAAAGGCCTGGCGGCGGCGTCACCCTTCACGGCCAGCGTCGGCGCCAACAACGGCGGCACGGCCAGCGTGGCCTCGGTGCTGGCGGTGAGCGCCGCGAGCACACCGAACCTGAGCGCCGACTTCGTTTTCACATCGGCCACCGGCGACTACAACTGGACGCTCGACGACGGCACGACCGTGACCACCGGCACCGGCACCTGGACGGCAGGTTCGCCGATCACGCTCGGCGGTTTTGCGCTGAACCTCGACGGTGTGCCCAAGAGTGGCGACACGCTCAAGGTGGCTTCGACCGTGTCACCCGCCGGCAACAACGGCAACGCGCTCGCGTTCGTGAAGCTCGGCGAGACGGCGCTGGTGGGCACGGGCGCCACGCAGACCGGCATGAACATCACCGACGCTTATGCCAGCGCGCTGGCCAGCGTCGGCGTGCGCGTGCAGAGTGGCAAGACCGCATCGACGATCTCGACCGCGCTGGCCGACGACGCCGAGACCGCACGCTCCAACAAGGCCGGCGTGAACCTCGACGAAGAGGCGGCGCGGCTGATCCAGTTCCAGCAGAGCTACCAGGCCGCGGCCAAGATTCTTCAGGTGGCGCAGTCCATCTTCCAAACGCTGCTGCAGACAGGCGCGGGCTGAAGCGCTTCGTTGCCTGCTTCATGGTTCTCCGCCAGACGCTTCACCACCGAGGTTCCCTTTCATGCGCATCAGCTCCGCCAACGCCTACAACCAGTCCATCGGCGCATTGCAGAACCGGCAAACCGCGCTGGTCAACACGCAGGAACAGATGACGACCGGCAAGCGCGTGAACCGCGCCGGAGACGACCCGGCAGCGGCCGCGCGCGCCGAGCGCGCGCTCGCCCGCGAAGCGCGCGGCACCGCGAGCCAGCGCGCAGTCGATGCGAGCAACAACGCGGTGACGCTGACCGAAGGTGCGCTCGGCGATGCCGAAGAGCTGCTGCAGCAGGCGCGCGAGCACCTCGTGGCGGCCGGCAACGCGACCTACGACGACAGCGGCCGCGCGATCCTGGCCGACCACCTGAGCGCCATCCGCAACCAGCTCTTCGCTGTCGCCAACCGCAGCGACGGTGCCGGCAACTACCTGTTCGCCGGCCAGGCCACCGACCAGCGGCCGTTCGTGGATGCCGGCGGCGGTGTGCAGTACAAGGGCGGCGACGGTGCAGCGCTGGCCGCCTCGGGCGAGACCCTGCCGCTCACGGTCGACGGCCAGGTGCCGTGGATGCGCGCGCGCTCCGGCAACGGTGTGTTCGAGACCCGCGCCACCACCGCCACCGGCACCGCCTGGATCGACAGCGGGCGTGTGACCGACCCGAGCGCACTCACCGCATCGACCTACAGCGTGCAGTTCAGCGTGGCCGCCGGCGCGACCACCTATTCGGTACTCAAGGACGGCCTGGCCACGGCGCAGACCAACGTCGCGTTCACGCCGGGCCAGTCGCAGGCGATCCAGGTCGACGGCATGGCGGCCAGCATCACCGGCGCACCGGCCAACGGCGACGCTTTCGAGCTCAAGCCGGCGAGCGCCGGCCTGACGGTGTTCGACGCGCTCGACAAGGCGATCGCCGACCTGAAAACGCCGTTGCGCACCGGCACGCAGATCGCGCAGAGCAATTCCACCAACCTGTCCAACCTCGACGCCGTGCTCGGCCAGGTGCAGGGCGGCCGTGCGCAGATGGGCACGGCCATGAACCTCATCGACGGCGTGACGGGCCGGCTCTCGGCGCAAAAGCTCGCCAGCCAGACAGAACGCACGAATGCCGAGTCGCTCGACATGACGCAGGCCTTCTCGGACTTTTCGAACCAGCAGACCGGCTACGATGCAGCGCTGAAAGCCTATTCGCTGGTGCAGCGCCTGTCGCTGTTCAACTACGTGAACCCTTGAAACCTCCAACCACCGGGGACCGACCTTGAGTGACCCTGCCATCCTGGGCCAGATCGCACTCGGCTATTCGCCGTTCATCGACCGCAACCGCGCGGTGTCGGCCACGCGCCTGACGGTCTTCCCGCTGCGCCCCGACGCCGAGCTCGACGTGGCGCAACTGCTGCACGCCGTCGGCAGCGTCTGGCCCGCGAGCGGCGCACGGGTGTCGCTCAACATCGTCAGCGAAAGCCTGCTGCACGACCTGCTGCAGGCCCAGCCCTCGGCCAACCTGATGGTCGAAGTGCCGGCCTTCATGGCGGCCGACCCGGCCAACACTCGGGCGCTCTGCACGCTGCATGCGAGCGGCAGCACGCTGCTCATCAAGGGCCGGCCGCTGAAAGAGCTGCCGCGTGAAGTGCTGCCGTGTTTCAAGTATTCGATCATCGACCTGGCCGACGAACGCCGCACCGAAGACAGCGTGGCGCCGGCCGGTGTGACGCGCAGCATCCTGCACGTGCAATCGGGCGTTCGCACCATCGCCGAGATGGAAGCGAGCTTCGCCCGCGGTGCCGAAGCGGTGCTCGGCTGGCCGATCGACGACGCCGTGGTCACGAGCGGCAAGGCGGGCGCGGGTGGCAAGCAGGTGGCCGCGCCGGGCATGCAGGTGATCATGGAGCTGATCAGCCGCGTCGACAAGGAAGAGCCGATCGAGAAGCTCGAGAACACAATCAAGCGCGACCCGCCGCTGGCCTTCAAGCTGCTGCGCTACATCAACTCGCCGGCCTTCGGCCTGCGCGTGGAGATCAGCTCGTTCCGCCACGCCATCATGATGCTCGGCTACAAGCGCCTGAAGCGCTGGCTGGCGCTGCTGCTGGCCACCGCGAGCAAGGAAGTCAACCTGAAGCCGGTGATGTTCGCGGCGGTGCGGCGCGGCTTGCTGATGGAAGAGCTGGCGCGTGGCACCGGCGACGAAGAAACCCGCAACGAGGTCTTCATCTGCGGTGTGTTCTCGCTGCTCGACCGCATGTTCCAGCAGCCCTTCGACGAACTGCTGAGCACCATTCCCGTGCCCGAGCGGGTACGTCAGGCGCTGGTCGAACACACGGGGCCTTACGAGCCCTACATGAACGTGGTGCGCGCCGTCGAAAGCGAGTCGCTGTTCGACTTCCGCGAAGCGGCCGACAGCCTGATGATGAGCGTGAGTGAAATCAACCGCGCCCAGCTGCGGGCGCTGATGGCGGCCAGCGAGATCGAGTGACACCCCAAGCGCCCTGGTCGAATGCGCCGGGCTGGCGCGAATTTCTCGACCTGCTCTCCGACGCCGTCGTGGTGCTCGACGCGCAGGCGCGCGTGGTCATGGTCAACACCGCCGCATTGCGGCTGTTGCCGTGCGAAGCCGGTGCCCACCTCGACCAGCTCAAACCCGCGCTCGGCGCGGCCGCGACCGAATGGCTGCGCCGCGCCGCGACCGGCTCGCCCGGCACCACGCCCGCGCCGCCGGTGCGCCTGGCCGACGGCCGCGCTGCATCGATCGGCTGGCGCCGGCTCGATGCGAAGCACTCGGCCTTGCGCCTGTCGTTGGCCGAGGCGCCTCTCGCAACTAACGCAAAACCTGAGCTGAGCCTGCCGAACGTGTCGAGCGTGCGCGAAACGCTCGCGCTGTTCTGGGAGTCGCCGTTTCCGGCGTCGTTGCAAGGCCCCGACTTTCGCCTGATCGACGTCAACCAGGCCTTGCTCGACTACACCGGCTACAGCCGCGAGCAGCTCATCGGGCAAGACCCGCAGCTGCTGATGCCGCCCAAAGACCAGACCGTGTATGCCGCCCGGCGCGAGCGCTTGCGGGCCAGTGCCGCACAGGTCAACGAACCCGGGTTGAAGGAAGGCCGCCTCTTCGACGCCAGCGGCCGCGAGCGCCACTACCGCGTGGCCCGGCGCACCTTGCGCGGCGACAACGGCGAAGCGCTCTACCTCGCGGTGCTGCAAGACGCCACCGCAGAACACGTGGCGCGCGAGCGGGCCGACCGCTCGCTGCGCGAGCTCGACGACTGGTTCGACCTGAGCCCCGTCGGTATGGTGCTGTTCGACGCCACGGGCCTGCTGCTGAGCACCAACCCGGCCTTCGACGCGCTGGCCGGCGCGGTGCCGGTGTCGCTGGCCGACGCGCCCGCCGGCCTGCAGCAGCTGCTGGCCTGGGCCGACGGCGAAGTCTCGGCCGAGCTTCTTTCCGGCGCGACCGCGCTGCAGCGCCAGGGCTCGCTGACGGCGCCGGCCAGCGGGTCGCGTCTGCTGCGCTCGGTCGTGCGCGGCTACAGCACGGCCGGGGGCCAGCGCCGCTACATGGCGGTCGTCGAAGACCGCAGCGTCGAAGAAGAGCGCGATCTGGCGCAGATGCAGATCGGTGCGCTGATGGACACGGCCGGTGTCGGTCTGGCCACGTTTCAGGAGTCTTCGGGCTGGGTGCCGCAAGGCCGCATGCCACGCGCTGAACACGCCGGCTCGGCGGCGCTGCAATCGATCGGGCGCGACATCGTGGTGGCCGAGTCCTTGCCCGAGTTCGAGAAGTTGCAACACGCCTTGCGCCACGCGCAGCGCGCCGAAGTGCGCTACGCCATCCAACACCCCGAGCTCGGCCAGCGCTGGTTGCTGACACGCGTCGAGCCGGCCACGCTGGCTTCGGGCAAGCGCACCACGTCGGTGGTCACGCTCGACATCACCGAGCAGCACCAGAGCCAGCTGCGCAGCGAACAACTGCTGCACGAGCTGAGCACGATTCTCGAAAGCACGACCGCCGGCATCGCCTACCTGCGCGGTGATGCGCTCGTGCGCTGCAACCGCCGCTTCGAGCTGATGCTCGGCTGGGCCGAAGGCGCAGCGCTCGGCCTCGGTGTGCAGGCGCTGTTCGCGAACAACCCGCAGGCCGCGCGCATCGCCGCCGATGCCGAAACCGCGCTGGCCGAGAGCCCGATCTTCGAGACCGAATTCGATGTGCCGGCCGCCAGCGACAGCGCTGCGCCGCCGCGCTGGTATTCGCTGTCCTTGCGCCGCACCGATGCGGCCGGTGGAACGGTCGAGACGATCGCGGTCCTGTCCGACGTGACCCGGCTCAAGACCCAGCAGCGCGAGCTCGAGATCCTGGCGCGCGACCGCGAGCTGATGTTCAGCCTCTCGGGCGTGGGCATCGCCTTCATTCGCGCCCGGCGCATCCAGCGCGCCAACCAGGCGCTCGCGCACCTGGCCGGCTGCAGCGTCGATGAACTTTCGATGCTCGACATGGCCGAGCTGTTCGTCGACCGGGTCGAGTTCGAACACCTCTGGCCTCAGGAAGAAGCCGAGCTGCGCAGCCACGGCCGCTGGACCGGCGAGCGCCAGCTGCGCCTGCGCGACGGCCGCCTGCGCTGGGTGCAGGTCAGCAAGCGGTTGGTCACGCAGGGTGATGTGGCGGGCGGCATCATCGCGTCGTATGTGGATGTGGACGCGCGCCACCGTGCCGAGCGTGCCGTGGCCTTGCAGGCCGACCGCACCCGCTCGATCCTCGATTCGGCGCTGGTCGGCATCGTCACCGTCGGGCCGCAGGGAATCGAGTGGATGAACCGCTCGGCGCGGCGCATGTTCGCCGGCGAGCTGGCCGACTTCGTGAACCTGCCGATCTCGACCGTGGCCACACCCGAGCCCGACCACCCGTTTCGCCGCACGCAGTACCTGACCGAGCTGGTCGAAGGCCAGGCGCAGACCTTCGAGTGCCGCGTCTTGGCACGCGACGGGCGCGAGTTCTGGATCGTGGGCAACGCAGTCTCGACCGAACGTGAATCGACCGGCCGGCAGCTCACCTATGCGCTGCTCGACATCGAACGCCGGCGCCTGGCCGAAGCGCGTGTGACCGAAGCGCAAGCTTCGCTGCAACGCATCATCGAAGCGGCGCCGCTGGCGATCACGCTGTACGACGCGCACACCTTGAGGGTCGTGCAGATCAACGAGGTGGCGGCGGGTGTCGCCGGCCGCACGCCGGCCGAGCTGATCGGCAAGACACCCGAAGAGTTCGCCGGGCCGGCGTTCGGGGCCGAGTTGCGGCGCGACATGCTGACGGCGCTCGGTGCCACCGACGTGACCACGCGCGAATATCCGATGCTGATCGACACCGAGCCGAGTGTCTGGGACGCGCGCTACCTGCCGCTCGCGGCCGGCGCCGGGCGCGCACCCGACCAGTTGCTGATGGTCGCGACCGACGTGACCGAACAGCGCGCCGCGCAAGAGGCGCGCCTCGAGGCCGCGATCGCACAGCGCGAGATGCTGGTGAAGGAAGTGCACCACCGCATCAAGAACCACCTGCAGGGTGTGGCCGGCCTGCTGCAGCAGATCGGCCAGCGCAAGCCCGAAGTGGCGGGCGTGATCGCCGAGGTCGTGGGCCAGGTGCACGCCATCGCGCAGGTCTACGGTCTGCAGGTCGGCAGCGGCGGGCCGCTGCAGCTGACGAGCGTGGTCGAAGCGATCACGGCGTCGGTGCAGCGCACCTTCGGCCGCACGATCCGGTTCTCTGCGGGCGGCACCACGGCGTCGGAATGGACGCTGCCCGAAGCCGAGTCGATCCCGATCGCGCTGACGCTCAACGAGCTGTTGACCAACGCCGTCAAACACAGCGCCGGCCGCGCCGAAGACGAGGTTCTCTGCACCTTGGACGGTGGCGAAATGGGCGTGCGCATCAAGGTCTCGAACGTGGCCACGCTTGGAGCCGGCTTCGATCTGATGCGCATTCCTGGCGGTGTCTCGGGTCTCGGGCTGGTGCGAGCGTTGCTGCCGCGCCGCAGCGCCCGCCTCACGCTGGAGCAGAGCGAAGACCGGGTCGTGGCCGAGATGGTGCTGCAGCCGCCGGTGGTCACGCGAAGCTGAGTTCCGCCCGGCGCGCCCGTGCGTTCTGGCACGGCGCCGGCGTGCGTTCTCTTACCGACGAGGCACAAATCCGCATTCACGCGCAGCCCCCATCACTGACAATCTGCGCAGTTCGAAAAGGAGCCCGGCTCGCCGCGAGGTGCCGGGCATAAAAACAAATGACGCCACACCCCAAAGGCACGATCCTGGTCGTGGACGACGACCGGCTCGTGCTCGCCACGCTTGCGCACGGCCTCACGCAGGCCGGCTACGACGTGATCGATGCCGACAACGGCGACGACGCGATCCTGCTGGCCCGCGAACACCAGCCTGACCTGGCGCTGCTCGACATCCGCATGCAGGGCAAGAGCGGCTTCGACGTGGCCGCCTACCTGCGCGAGTACTGCCAGATTCCGTTCATGTTCCTGTCGGCGTTTTCAGACGAAGCCACCGTCGCGCAGGTGAAGGCGCTGGGCGCCGTCGCTTACCTCGTGAAGCCACTCGACATCGCGCAGATCTTGCCGAGTGTGGCGACGGCGATGGCCAACGTGCACGCGCAGCGCAGCGCGGCCGGCGCTCAGGCGTCGGGCGAGGGCCATTCGCCGGAACAACTGCAGTGGATGGCGGTCGGCCTGTTGATGCAGCGCGAAGGGCTGACGGCCGCGTCGGCTTTGCAGCGCTTGCAGCAACTCGCGACCGAAGCCGCCCGCCCGGTGGCCACGCAGGCCGCGCAGCTCCTCAGCCTTGCGGCAGCGAGAAGTGAAAGCGCGCGCCCTGGTTGACCTCGGCTTCGCCCCAGATCTCGCCCCCATGGCGGCGCACGATGCGCCGCACCGAAGCCAGGCCGACGCCGGTACCCGGAAAGTCGTTGGCACTGTGAAGGCGCTGGAACACGCCGAACAGCCGGTCTGAAAAACGCATGTCGAAACCGGCGCCGTTGTCGCGCACGGTGAAAAGGTCGCCGCCTTGGGGTGAGCGCTCGAAAGCGATGCGCGCGTCGGCGCTTTTGCTCGTGTACTTCCAGGCATTGCCAAGCAGGTTTTCGATCACCACGCGCAGCAGCGTGGCGTCGCCCTGCACCTGGATGCCGGGTTCGATCTCGATGTTCACCACACGCTCGGGCCACTGGCGGCGCAGGTCGTCGGCCACATAACCGGCGAGCTGCGACAGGTTCACGGTCTGGCGCGCCAGCGGTTGTGACGAGAGCTTCGACAGCGCGAGTAGCGCGTCGATCATGTTGTTCATGCGCGCGGCCGCGGCGAGCACGCGGTCGAGGTGGTCGTTGCCGACCCGGTCGAGCAGCCGGCCGTAGTCTTCCTTGACGATCTTCGTGAAACCTTCGACGACGCGGATCGGCGCGCGCAGGTCGTGCGAGATCGTGTAGCTGAACGACTCCTGCTCGGCTTCGACCGCGGCGGGTGCCAGCGTGGCGAGCGAGGTCGAAGCAGGGCTTGCAACGGCGGCCGCCGCAGGGGCCGCTTCGAGCTCGCGGAAGGTGCCGTGATAACCGGCGAACGCGCCCATCGCATCGCTGCGAACCCGCGCGCGCAACTGGCCGCGGCGCGCTTTGCCCGAGCCACCCGCGACGCGGGCCTCGACGCCGTTCAGCGCCGCCGCGCTCTGCAGTTGCGCCTGCAGCGCTGCCGGGTTGTCGGCGCTGAAATGCTCCCACAGCAACACCGGCGAACGCGTGCCGCCCCAGTCGCCCTGCGGCGCGCCATGGGGCGGGCGCAGTTGCACGAGGCGGTGCTGAGCATCGGTTTGCCATTGCCACACGTCGAGCAGTTCGTCCACGCTTTGAAGCCGCGTGCGGGCCTCGCGCAAGGCCTCGACGAGGCGGCGTTGTTCGTTGGCCGCGCGCAGCGCCAGGGCGGCGAACGCGGCGAACATCAACGCCGGCAGAACCAGAAGGATCAGCAGCGTTGCGCTCGAGCCTGAAGGTGGGATGTCGGTGCCGGCAGAGGGCAGGCGGGTGCCGATCAAGACCCAGAGCACCCCGGCCAGCAGCAGCGTGGCGAGAAGCGCTGCACACAGGACTGCATAAGGCCGCCAGCGGGGCTGCGAGTGCACACCGATGCCACCGACACGATTCATGCGCCGGATTGTAGGGGCGCGTTTCGGCGCGACCGCGCCGGCCGGCGCGGGTCAAGTTCGGGCCGGGCATGCCGAAATCAGGGCGCAGGGGTGCGTGCACCGCTGTGGCTGCGGGCCTGCGCTGCAAACGCGCGCGGCCACCCTTTTCAACCGGTATCCACCTTCGTTCATGTTGCTGCGCGTTTCCCGTACCTCGTTCTGGCTCGCCGCGCTGGTGGCGGCCGTGGTGCTGGCCATTCCGACCGGGTGGGAAACGCCGTTGACGGGGTTCGCAGCGTTCGCCAGCTTGCTTTCGTTCGGCCTGTGGCGCGCTGGGCTGAAGCAGGTGTGCCGCAGCGAGACCGCGCACGCGCTCTTGCCTGACGCCATGCCGCTGACACGGTCTTCGCTGGACGATGCGGCCTCGATGGTCGAGCGCTGTTGCGCCGAAGCGCACGGTTTCGAGGCGGCGCTGCACGCTGTTTCCCGCATCCTGATGACGGAGCTCGGTGCGCTGCGGGTCTCGGTTTACCGCGTGATGGGTGCCGATGCGAGCCACGCACGGGTGTCTGAACTGATCGAATCCCAGCCGGGTTTTCATGCCGCCGAACGCCGGGTCCACCTGCAACGCTCGGCGCTCGGGCAGGCGATTGCCACTCAGCACGACATCGCCGAGTGCGCCGGGACGGTGGTGCTGCCGGTGCTCGGGCCCGGTGGCGTGGTGGCCGTGATCGAGATGACGGGCATGCACATCGGCTTCGAGCCGGAGGCCCTGGCCAGCTTGCTCGCGCTGGCTCAGGCGCAGCTTGCGTGCCGGGCCGAGCCGGCGGCGAAGGCCCGGCCGCGGGCAGGCAATGGCGGGTTTTCCGTGCGCTTGGGCGAGAATGCGTAATCTGAAACTTTCCGCACGAACGCCCCGGCGTTCACGTCCGCGTGCGCTGCACGGGTCTGGCATGCTCGCCGGTGGTTTCGCGAATCGGGGTTTGATGTCACTGCATTCAGATTTTTGCGCTGCGGTCACGGGTTCATGATGTCGAACGAACCCCTGTCTCTGCACGCCTCGCCGCCCGGCCTCGACCCCGAAGCGTTGGCGCGCCTGACCGAACTCGACCCGACCGGCGAAAACAAGTTGCTCGAACGTGTGCTGCGGGCCTTTCAGACCTCGGCGGCGCGCCTGATGCCCCAGCTCGAAGCCGCGCACCTGAGTGGCGACGCGGCCACGATCCGCCTGGTGGCGCACACGCTGAAGTCGTCGTCGGCCAGCATCGGGGCACTCGGGCTGTCGCAGGTCTGTGCGCAAATCGAAGCACTGATCCGAGCCGAGTCGGCAGAGGGCCTCGATCCGCTGCTTCACAAAATGCGCAGCGCGCTCGCATCGGCGTTGAGCGCGATTCAGCGCTTGCTGGACGGCCCGGCATGAACGCGCGCTCCGACATCGCCGGCGACGATCTGCCCGAGCAGCCCCGCGTGCTGCTGGTCGACGACGATGAGGTCAACCTGCTGCTCACCTCGATCGCACTGCGCGAGCGCGGTTTTGCCATCACCGAAGCCACCAGCGGCGAGGCGGCGCTGGCCGCGCTGGCCGGCGGCCTGCCCGACGTGGTGGTGCTCGACGCGCTGATGCCGGGGCTCGACGGCTTCGAGACCTGCCGCGAGTTGCGCGTCTTGCCCGGCTGCGAATCCCTCCCGGTGCTGATGCTGACCGGCCTCGACGACGACGCTTCGATCACCCGCGCTTATGAAGCCGGCGCGACCGACTTCTTCGTCAAGTCGACCCAGTGGAGCTTGCTCGCCGGGCGCCTGCGCTACCTGCTCCGTGCCGCGCGGGTGCGTGCCGAGCTCGAGCGCAGCAAGTCGCGCCTGGCGCGTGCGCAAGACCTGGCACGCATGGGCAGCTTCGACTGGCGGCGTGGTTACGGCAGCCCGGTGTTCTCGGTCGAAGGCCTGCGTGTGTTCGGCCTCGGCCCCACCGACACGCTGGCGTTTCGCCCGCTGCTGCGCATGCTGCCGGCCGACGACCGCAGTGGCCTCGTTGCCGTGCTGCATGAAGTGATCCGCCACAGCACCGTCCTCGCGACCGACATTCCGGCCACGCTGCGCGACGGCCGCCAGCGCATCGTTCACGTCGAGGCCGAGCCCGAGTTCAACGAGCACGGCAACCTCGTCGGTTACAGCGGCATCGTGCAGGACGTGACCGACCGGCGTCTCGCCGAAGACAAGATCCGCCACCTCGCGAACTTCGACACGCTGACCGGCCTGCCCAACCGGCGCCAGCTGATCTGGCGCGCCGAGCGGGCGCTCGAACATGGCCGCCGGCTGAACCACCAGGTGGCGCTGCTGCTGATCGACCTCGACCGTTTCAAGATCATCAACGACACGCTCGGCCACGGTGCCGGCGACGAACTGCTGATGGAAGTGGCACGCCGCCTGCGCTCGTGCGTGCGCCACTCCGACCAGGTGATGGAAAGCACGATCGAATCGATGGGCTCGCGCTCGCACCGCACGCTCGAAGCGGTGGGCCGCCTCGGCGGCGACGAGTTCGTGGCGCTGCTGCCCGAGGTGGTCGACGAGCGCGACGCCGAGCGTGTGGCGCAGCGCATTCTCGACCTGATGCGCGAGCCGATCTTCGTCGGCGGGCAAGAGTGTTTCGTGACCGCGAGCGTGGGCATTGCATTGTTCCCGCGCGACGGCACCTCGGTGGCCGACCTGATGCGCAACTCCGACGTGGCGATGTATTCCGTCAAGTCGGCCGGGCGCAATTCGGCGTCGCTTTACCGCCCGGCCCTGGCCGGCCAGGGTCGCGAAAAACTCGAACTCGAAAGTGCGCTGCACAAGGCCATCGAACGCGACGAGCTGGTGCTCTACTACCAGCCCAAGATCGACGTGCGCGGCGCCAAGATGGTGGGTGCCGAAGCGTTGATGCGCTGGCGCCGCAACGGTGTGCTGGTGCCGCCCGGCGACTTCATTCCGCTGGCCGAAGAGACCGGCCTGATCGTGCCGCTCAGCGAGTGGGCGATCCGCGAGGCGGCGCGCCAGGCGCGCATCTGGCAAGACAACTTCGGCTTCGCCGATTCGATCGCGGTCAACCTGCCGAGCCGGCTGTTCGAGCGCACCGACCTGGTCGAGTACATCCACAACGCAGTCACCACCTACGGCGTGCCGCACCACGCGATCGAACTCGAGATCACCGAGACCGGTTTGATGAAGGACCTGCAGAACGTGATCCCGTCGCTGCACCGCCTGAACGAGATCGGCGTCGAGATCTCGATCGACGACTTCGGCACCGGGTATTCGTCGCTCGCCTATCTGACGACGCTGCCGATCAGCGAGCTCAAGATCGACCGCAGCTTCGTGCGCGATCTCGGCATGACGCCGCAGAGCTCGGCCGTC
>JANYFX010000155.1 GCA_025359585.1 Rhizobacter sp.
CTGGAAGAAGGCGTGCACATCCGCGACATGCGCTCCATCGTCGAGAGCCTGGCCGAACACGCCGCCACCGTGACCGACCCTGCCGAGCTGGCGCGCCGCATCCGCATTCATCTGGCGCCGAGCATCGTGCAGCAGATCTACGGCCCGACCAAAGAGCTCGACGTGATCGCGTTGGAGCCCGAACTCGAACGCCTCGTCACGCAGGCACTCAATTCGCCGCATGGCGCCGCGCTCGACCCGGGTGTCGCCGACACGCTGGCGCGCAGCGCCGCCGACTCTGCCAAGCGCCAGGAAGACTTGGGCCTGCCGGCCTGCCTGCTGGTGCCCGACATGATCCGCGCGCCAATGGCGCGATTGCTCAAACGTGCCGCACCGCGCTTGCGTGTGCTCGGCCACAGTGAAATCCCAGAGACACATTCGATCCGCATCGGGTCGATCATTGGAGCCAACGCATGAACGTCCGACGTTTCACCGCACGTACTTCGCGTGACGCACTCGTTCTGGTCCGCCAGGCTCTCGGCGAAGACGCGGTGGTGCTCTCCACCAAGCCTTGTGCCGACGGCATCGAGGTGCTCGCCATGGCCCCCGAAGGCATGCGCCAGGTCGAGCGTTATTCGCAGGCCGAGCCGGCCGCCGCCGCACCGGCGCGTGGCAACGCCCGTCCCGATTTCGTGAACTCGGTGCAAGCAGTCGAAGACGACGTGGCCCAGCTCTCGATGAGCACGCTGTCGTTCCAGGACTATGTGCGCGAGCGCATGCTCAAGCGCCGCCAGGCGGCGATGGGCAACGCGCCTCGCGGCGCCGCGCCGGCAGAAACCGAAGCCCTGTTCGAGCGCACCAGCGTGCTCGAACAGCGCATGACCGAACGCGCGCCGGCAGCGCTGCCGCTGGTGTCTGCAACGCCTGCCGTGGCTGCCGCTCCCGCTGTGCTGCGCGAGCCGATGCCGCTGTTGCGTGACACCGCGCCGCTGCGCAGCGAGATCCACGTGCCCGACCTCGCCGCGCAAGCCGCGAGCGAAAGCAACGCACGCCGCGACCAGCAAGACATGATGAACGAGCTGCGCCAGGTCAAGGGCCTGATCGAAGAACGCTTCGGCGCGCTGGCCTTCATCGAAAAACTGCAGCGCCAGCCGGGCCAGGCCCGCCTGACGCAGAAGCTGCTCGACTGCGGCTATTCACCGGCCCTGATCCGCAAGCTCGGCGACAGCCTGCCGCAAGACGTGGCCGACGAATCGACCTGGGCTGCGAGCGTGTTGGAGCGCAACCTGATCACCGCCGAACACGACGCGCCGCTCGAAGACCAGGGCGGCGTCTACGCGCTGGTCGGCGCCACCGGCGTCGGCAAGACGACCACCACGGCGAAGATCGCCGCGGCCTTCGCCACCAAGTACGGCGCCAGCAACCTCGGCCTGATCACGCTCGACGCGTACCGCATCGGCGCCCACGAACAGCTGCGCGCTTATGGCCGCATCCTCGGCGTGCCGGTGCACACCGCGCACGACCGCGCTTCGCTCGAAGACCTGCTGGAGTTGCTCGCAGGCAAGAAGATGGTGCTGATCGACACCGCCGGCATGGCGCAGCGCGACACCCGCACCCGCGAGCTGCTCGACATGCTGTCGCACCGCTCGATCCAGAAGGTCCTCGTCGTCAACGCCGCTTCGCAAGGCGAGACCATCGAAGACGTGCTGATCGCCTACCGCGCCGCGGCCTGTGCCGGCATCGTGCTGTCGAAGATGGACGAAGCCGTCAAGCTCGGCCCGGCGCTCGACGCATTGATTCGCCACAAGCTCAAGGTGATCGGCGTGGCCAACGGCCAGCGCGTGCCCGAAGACTGGCACCGCCTGTCGGCCAACGCGCTGGTGCACCGCTCGATGCGCGGCGGTGGCAGCACCGCCTACAAGCTCGACGCGAGCGACGTGAGCCTCATCTTCACGGCCGCGCACGGCAACGCCGCAGCGCGCACCGCGCTGCACGCTTGAACCCCCGAAGCACCGACCCGAGCCTGCACGCCGCCATGCAAGAACTGATTTCCCGCCCGATGCCGCTCGACCAGGCCGACGGCCTGCGCCGCCTGTTCGCCCACAAGCGTGTGTGCATGGTGCCGGTGGTCTCGAACCCGAACGTCGCCTTCGGCGGTGTGATGCTCGAACGCCTGTGCACGGCGTTTGCCGAACACGGCAAACACACGCTGGTGGTCGATGCTTCCGAGCGTGCCAGCGAGCCTTTCGAGATGGCGGCGATCGACCTGTCGGCCTGCATCGAAAAACTCTCACCCCAGGTTTCGTACCTCGCGGCACGCGGCCTGCCGCTGCGCCATGTGAACGCGGCCGGCTCGACCGCTTCGTTCCTGCAAGCCGCGATGCAGGCCGCACCGGGTTGCGACGTGCTGCTGGTGCACGCCAGCGCCTCCGACCTGTGCCGCTTGTTCATGCGCAGCGGTGACGCGACCAGCGTGCGCCCGCTGCTGCTCGCCGACGACCGGCCTGCCAGCGTGACCCACGCCTTCGCCGCGATGAAGTTGCTCACGCAGCGTGCCGGCCTGGTCGTGCACGACCTGCTGCTCGGTGCCGCCGCGCACTCGCCGCGTTCCGAGCGCATCGCGATGCAGCTCGCCACCTGCGCCGACGACTTTCTCGGCGCGGTGCTGCGCGACTGGGTCCAGATCGACCCGGCGACAGACGCCCGCGAAGCGCCCACGCCCGAGCTGCGCCGCCTGGTGCGCGAGCAGCTGCGCAGCGCGCTCGGTGAGACCACGCTGGCCGAGGCCGCACCACCCGCCGCCGCCCGAACCCTTGCCCGCCCGACCCACACGACGCGGGCCACCGGCCGCTCGAACCCTGCACCGGCCCGTGCAGCCCACTGAATCTTCCCGGAGCGCTTGCATGTACACCGCCAAAGGCCAACTCGACCTCAACTCGCAGCTCAAGCAGTACAGCTCGCTGGTGCGGCGCCTGGCCCACCAGATGATCGCCAAGCTGCCGGCCAACGTCGAGATCGACGACCTGATCCAGGTCGGCATGATCGGCCTGACCGACGCCTTGTCGCGCTTCGACGCGGCGCAGGGCGTGATGTTCGAGACCTTTGCCACCCAGCGCATCCGCGGCGCCATGCTCGACGAGCTGCGGGGCAACGACTACCTCTCGCGTGGCACGCGCAAACAACAGCGCTCGATCGAATCGGCGGTGCACAAGCTGGAGCAGAAGCTCGGGCGCGCCCCGGTCGAAAGCGAGATCGCCCGCGAGATGGGCACCACGCTGGCCGAATACCAGGAGCTGCTCGGCAAGGTGCGCGGCACCCAGCTCGTGTACCTGGAAGACATGTCGGGCGACGAAGGCGACAACGACTTTCTCGACCGGCACGTGGCCGACGACAACGTCAACCCGTTGGCGCAGCTGCAAGACCAGCGCATGCGCGAGGCGCTGGTCGAAGCCATCAAGGTCTTGCCCGAGCGCGAGCAGTACGTGATGAGCATGTACTACGAACACGACATGAACCTCAAAGAGATCGCCGCCGTGCTCAAGGTCACCGAGTCGCGCGTTTGCCAACTGCACAGCCAGTCGATCGCGCGTTTGCGCGTGAAGCTGCGCGCTTACTGATCGGCATGTGATGGGCATGCTTTCGTCGATGTGGGGGCGCAGTGCGCCAGAGCCGGTGCCGGCCGTCTGGGCCGACTCGGCGGTGCCCGAAACACAGGCCAACCTGCGCGCCGCGATCCAGACCTTCGGCCAGCAGGCCTCGACCATCGGCCGCGAGTCGGCCGAAGCGCGCGGGTTGCTCGACGACACCACCAAGGCTTCGGAGCGCGGTGCGCTGGCGGTCGCTTCCTTGACCTCGCAGGTCAAGGACATCACCGGCGCGCAAAACAGCATCGGTGCGGCATCGACCGCCGGCCTCGGTGCGGTCGAGCGTGTGCGTGTGGCGGTGGAAAACGTCGGCCGTGAAGTCGGCGCCGTGGTCGCGACGCTGCGCGACGTGGCGCAGGCCGCGCAGAGCATCACGCAGATCGCGTTGCAGACCCGGTTGGTGGCGTTCAACGCCTCGGTCGAGGCCAAACGTGCCGGTGATGCCGGGCGCGGTTTCGGCGTGGTGGCCGATGCGGTGAAAGACCTGGCCGGCAAGGTCGAGTCGTCGTCGAACGAAATCATGCGCACGGTGAGCCTGCTCGACAAGCGCATCGATGCGTTGGCGCGCGAGATTCGCGTCGACGCCGATGCATCCAAGCGCGGCGATTTTCACAAGGCGCTCGGCGACGTGCAGGGCGCCGTCGCCAGCATCATCAGCGCGGCCGAACAGAGCCGCGCGATCTGCGGCGGGCTCGATTCGCAGATGGCCTCGATCGCCGCCGAGATGGGCCAGACCGGTCGCGCGCTGGGCGCCGCGATGAAGCGCAGCGACACCTTGCTCGATGTCTCTGAACACCTGATCGAGCTGGTGGCGCAGTGTGACGTGGAGACCGAAGACACGCCGTACATCCACGCGGCGATGGACGCCGCGGGCCAGCTCGGCGAGCTGCTCGAAGACGCCCTGCACAGCGGTGCGATCTCGCTCGCCCACCTCTTCGATGAGGCTTACAAGCCGATCCCCGGCACCAACCCTGCGCAGCACACGACCCGTTTCGTCGAACTCGCCGACCAGCTGTTTCCACCGGTGCAGGAGCTCCGGCTGGAGCTCAGCAACAAGGTCGTGTTCTGCATCGCCGTCGACCGCAACGGCTACGTGGCCACGCACAACAACAAGTACAACCACCCGCAGCGCGGCGACCTGGCCTGGGACAGCGCCAACAGCCGCTACCGCCGCATCTTCAACGACCGCACCGGCCTGGCTTCGGCTCGCAACACCCGGCCGTTCCTGCTGCAGACCTACCGGCGTGACATGGGCGGTGGCAACTTCATGGTGATGAAAGAAGCAGCGGCGCCGATCACCGTGAACGGCCGGCACTGGGGCGGCGTGCGGCTGGCTTTCAAATTCTGAGTCGCGTCGGGCCTGCACGGTGATCGCGCTTTGGCCGCTGCCGGCGCTGTGCGTCTGGGCGCTGGGCTGGGCCGTGTTCGCCGGCCTGCGCTGGCTCGGCGCGCCGCTCGTGGTGGCGATCTTTCTGGCGGTGTCTCTCGGCGCCGCGTCGAGCGCGATCGGCAACACGCCGTGGCGGCGCGTCTTCGTCGCGTCAGGTTTCCCCTTGTCGCTGGCCGCCTCCGGCGTGGCCGGCGCGATGCCGGCCTGGGGCTGGCTGCTGCCGCTCGCGGTGCTGCTGCTGATGTATCCGATCAACGCGTGGCGCGATGCGCCGCTGTTCCCCACACCGACAGGCGCTTTGCTCGGCCTGGCGCCGCTGGTTCCGCTGGCGCCGCAAGCCCGGGTGCTCGACGCCGGCTGCGGCCTCGGTGCCGGTTTGCAGGAACTGCAACGTGCCTACCCGCAGGCCGAGCTTCACGGTCTGGAGTGGAGCTGGCCGCTGCGTTGGGTCTGCGCGCTGCGCTGCCGCTTTGCGCGGGTGCGGCGCGCCGACATCTGGGCCGCGGACTGGTCGGGCTTCGACCTCGTCTATCTCTTTCAGCGCCCCGAGAGCCTGCCGCGTGCGCTGGAAAAAGCGCGCCGTGAACTGCGCCCCGGCGCGTGGCTCGCGAGCCTGGAGTTCTGCGCCAAGGACGTGGTGCCGACCCGCGTGCTGGCCTGCGACGACGGCCGCCGCGTCTGGCTCTACCAGATGCCTTAGGGCCGCGCGGGCGTGGCCTCGATGAAGGCCACCACGTCGTCGCGCACCGGCGCGAGCCAGCGCAGCGGGCCGGCGAAAGCACCGGCCAGCGTGACATGGTTGACGCGCTCGTAGAGCTTCAGCGTGACCGGCACGCTGGCGGCTTGCAGCTTGTTGGCCAGGCCGACCGTGTTGCGTTGCGGGTTGACGAGTTTGTCGTTGATGGCGGCTCCGAGAAACGTGCGCGGCGCGCCCGCGCCTGCGTGCTCCAGCGGTTGTGTGCCGGGCGGGTAGTTCGGGTGGAAAAACACCGGCTGCGCGTCGACGTTCGTCATCGGCAAGAAGTCGTAGGGGCCGGCCAGGCCGATCCAGCCTGCGAGTTCGGCGGGTGTGTGGCCGGTGGGCGCGAGCCAGCGCGCATCGAGCGCCAGCATCGCGGCGTTGTAGGCGCCGGCGCTGTGGCCCATCACGAACACGCGCTTCGGGTTGCCACCGAGCCGCGCCGACTCCGTCAAGCCGAAGGCCAGCGCGAGCGCGCTGTCGTTCAGAAACTCGGGGTAGCGTACTTCCGGGTAGAGCCGGTAGTCGGCCACGAGTGTCAGCACGCCGCGCGCGGCCAGAGCCTCGGCCACGAACTTGTAGTCGGCTCGCTCGCCGCTGTTCCACGAACCCCCGTAGAAAAACACCACGGTGGGCCAGCCACCGGCCGGCGCTGCGCTGGTGGGTTGGTACAGGTCGAGCTTCTGGCGCGCGAGCGGGCCATAGGGCACGTCTGCCGTGAAGATGTGGGTGCTGCGTGAGGCCAGTGCGTTGAGCGTGGCCGTGGGCGAACAGGCCGCGAGCGCCAGCAGCGCCAGCAGCGGCAGTGCGATCCAGAGCAGCAGTAGTTTGAGGAGGTGCAAGGGCTTCTCTCGGCGGGAGATCGGTGAGTGCGTGGTACGGACAGCGCGCCGTTTCGGATGCAGCGCGCGCCGCGCCGCGAAGCTTATCGGGTTCGCGCCAAGACCGAATTGGGGCGCGAACCTTGTGCTTCTTCGGCGTTCACCGGGTCGGGCGGGTGCGACGCTCGCGCGGCTTTCGGAGCGCGTTCCTGCACCGCAAGCCGCTGCTCTCCATTGCCGCCGACCTTGCCGATCGAGCTCGTCGCGCAGGTTCGCAAGTCCGACACCGGGGCGCGGCTCGGGGGTGACGAATTCGCGGTGCTGCTCAGCAGCTGCCTGCTCGTGCGGGCACAGGCCATTGCCGAAAAACTGCGCAGCGCCGTGGTCGCTTGCCAGTTGCCGTGGGAAGGCCATGTGTTGGGCGTGGGCGCAAGCATCGGCCTCGTGCCGGTGGACGCTTCGCGTGCGACTGCTGCCGATGTGCTGCGTACCGCTGACGCAGCGTGTTATGCCGCCAAGCGGCAGGGCTGCAACTGCGTGGCGGTGCACGGTGCCGAGCCGATCACCAAAGTTACCGAGCTGGCCGAGTCGGCGAACACCTGGGCGATCTGACGGCGGCGCTCTGCGGTGGCTCGCGCCGCGGCACCGCCACTCAGCCCAGCCGCGCCCGGTGCCGTTCCACCTGCACGCGCACCTGCTCCGGCGCGGTGCCTCCGAGCACATTGCGTGCGTTCAGCGAGCCGCGCAGCGTGAGCACGGCGTACACGTCGTCGCCGATGCTGCCGTTGAACGATTGCAGCGTGGCCAGAGGCAGCGCGCTCAGGTCCACGCCTTGCGACAAGGCGAGCTTGACCGCATGCGCCACCACTTCGTGCGCATCGCGGAACGGCAGGCCTTTCTTGACGAGGTAGTCGGCCAGGTCGGTGGCGGTGGCGTAACCCTTCAGCGCGGCGCGCTCCATCGCTTCGGGCTTGACGGTGATGCCGGCCACCAGCTCGCAGAAGATGCGCAGTGTGTCCTTGAGCGTGTCGACGGTGTCGAACAACGGCTCCTTGTCTTCCTGGTTGTCCTTGTTGTAGGCCAGCGGCTGGCCCTTCATCAGCGTGATCAAACCCATCAGGTGGCCGACCACACGGCCGGTCTTGCCACGCGCGAGTTCGGGCACGTCGGGGTTTTTCTTCTGCGGCATGATCGACGAGCCGGTGCAGAAACGATCGGCGAGGTCGATGAAGCCGAAGTTCTGGCTCATCCACAGCACCAGCTCTTCACTCAGGCGCGAGAAGTGCACCATGCACAAGGCGGCGGCGGCGGTGAATTCGATCGCGAAGTCGCGGTCGCTGACGGCGTCGAGGCTGTTCTGGCAGACGTTGGCGTTGCCTTGGTCGTCGACCATGCCCAGCGTTCGCGCGACACGCTCGCGGTCGAGCGGGTAACTCGTGCCGGCCAATGCCGCAGCGCCGAGCGGCAGGCGGTTGGTGCGGCGGAACACGTCGGTGAAACGCTCGGCGTCGCGCGAGAACATCTCGACGTAAGCCAGCAGGTGGTGGCCGAAGCTCACCGGTTGAGCCACCTGCAGATGCGTGAAGCCGGGCAGGATCACCTCGGCGTTTTTCTCGGCCACCTCGACCAGCGCGCGCTGCAGTTCGGTCAGCAGCCCGCCGATGGTGCTGATCTCGTCGCGCAGCCACAGGCGCACGTCGGTCGCGACCTGGTCGTTGCGCGAGCGGCCGGTGTGCAGGCGCTTGCCGGCGTCGCCGACGATGC
>JANYFX010000164.1 GCA_025359585.1 Rhizobacter sp.
CAGCGAGAGGCCATCGATCACCCGCCGCGTGCCGCCGTAGGCGAAGCCGACCTGCTCGAAGCGCACGTCGCCACGGCTCACCTTCAAAGGCTGCGCATCGGGCGCATCGAGCACCGCGTGCGGCCGGCTGAGGGTGTTGATGCCGTCCTGCACCGTGCCGATGTGTTCGAACAAGGCCGCCATCTCCCACATCACCCAGTGCGAAATGCCGTTCAGGCGCAGCGCCATCGCAGTCGCTGCGGCGAGCGCGCCGATGCCGACAGCGCCGTGCATCCACAACCACAAGGCCACGCCGGCGGTGCTCGCGATCAGCGCCATGCTGAGCGCGTGGTTGACGATCTCGAACGCGGTCACCAGGCGCATCTGCTGCTGCACCGTACCGAGGAATTCCTGCATCGCCGAACGTGCAAAGCTCGCCTCGCGGCGCGCGTGCGAGAACAGCTTGACGGTCGCGATGTTGGTGTACGCATCGGTGATGCGGCCGGTCATCAGCGAGCGTGCGTCGGCCTGCGCCTTGGCAACCTTGCCGAGCTTGGGCACGAAGGCCCACAGCGCAACAAAGTAGAGCGCCAGCCAGGCCGTGAACGGCACCAACAGCCATGCATCGAAACCACCGAGCATCGCCATGATCGTCACGAAATAGATGACGACGAACACCAGCAGCTCGGCCAGGATGATCCACGCGTCGCGCACCGCCAACGCGGTCTGCATCACCTTGGTGGCGATGCGGCCGGCGAACTCGTCCTGATAAAAATGCATGCTCTGCGCCAGCATCAGGCGATGAAAATTCCAGCGCAGCAGCATCGGGAAGTTGCCTGCCAACGTCTGCTGCTTCAGTAGCGACTGCAGCGCGATCAACGCCACGCTCGCGGCCAGCACACCCGCGAGCCACAGCAGCTTGTGGCCTTCATCGGCCCACAGTTGCGCCTTGGTGGCCTTGCCCAGGCCATCGACGATGGTGCCGAGGAATGCGAACAACAAGGCCTCGAACGCGCCGATGAGCGCCGTGCACAGCGTCATCCAGAGCATGTACTTGCGCAGGCCACGGGTGCAGGCCCACATGAACGCGACGAAGCCACGCGGCGGCACGGCGGGCGCTTCGTCGGGGAAAGGGTTCAACAGTTTTTCGAACAGGCCGAACAAGCGAAGTGCTCCTGGAAGATGGATCGGGTGGAGGGGGCGGCGCCGGTCGATCCCGGATCACGCCTGTTTTGAGCGCATGACGCACCACCGCGGGGCTCGCGCGAACAAATACGCACCGCCAATGCCCACGTTAGGCACCAGGGTCTAGGGTTTTCCCTTATTCTTCAGCCTTCCTCACAAAACGCATCTTTCCATGTTTTCCATCCTGAAGTCGATCAAGAGCCTGTTCAGCGTTTCCCCCTCGGTCGAGCAAGACCGTGACGAACAGTACCTGGCCGAATCGTCGGACATCTACGACCTGGAGCGCCGCATGCGCCAGATCGACTCCGGCCGCCACAACCTCTACGCGATCGGTTCCTACGGCATCCTGATGCGCTGAGCGCTTGCCGGCGGGGCGTGCGAGCGCGCAGACTTCTGCGCATGACGCACCCCGCCCCATGCACCCAGCCTCATCGTTTGCGCCGCCGGATCGTCGGCGGACTGGCCGCGACACTCGCGCTGCCGGGGTTCATTCGCGACGCGCTCGCCCAGGCGACGCTTCGGCTCACGCCCGCGCAGACCGAAGGCCCGTACTACCCGGTGAGTCTGCCGGCGGACACCGACTTTGACCTGCTCGCGCAGGGCAAGCTGCATTACAACCGCGGCACCGCCACCTGGCTCGACGGCAGCGTGACCGACACCAGCGGCCGCCCGTTGCGCGGTGCGGTCGTCGAGATCTGGCAGTGCGACGAACAAGGCCACTACCACCATCCCGCTGACGGCGGAAAGGCCGACCCGGCGTTCCAGGGCTTCGGCCGCGTGGTGGCCGGCAGCGACGGCAGCTACCGCTTTCGCACCATCCGCCCTGCGCCCTACACCGGCCGCACACCGCATATCCACGTCAAGGTGCGGCTCGGGCAACGCGAGTTGCTGACGACGCAGTTGTATGTCGAAGGCGACCCCGGCAACTCGCGCGACTTTCTCTGGCGCCGAATGAGCGAGCAAGACCGCGCGGCGACCACGGTGCCCTTTGCAGCTGTGGCCGATGGCCTGCACGCGCTCTTCTCCATCGTCGTCAACGCTTGAAAGACAGCGCTTCGCCGCCGTGACATAAAACGAAACACGCCGATACCGCCGCGAAAGGACGAACGCGCCCCGCATGGGCACGATGACCTCCGTGCTCAAAACACGCCCGTCATCCCTCCACCCAAAGGAAAACCCATGCGACCCTGGATCAAACGAACCCTCATCGGCCTCTTCGGCGCGACCATTCTTGTCGGCGGCCTGAGCGCCTGCGGCCACCACCGCGAAGGCAACTGGCAAATGAGCGAAGAAGACTCGGCCAAGATGCGCACGCGCATGCTCGAGCGCGCAGGCAAGGAACTGAGCCTCGACGAAGCGCAGAAAGCGCGCCTGGCCACCCTCGCCGACAAACTGCGCGAACAGCGCCTGGCGCTGCTGCCCCAAGGCAGCGACCCGCGCGCCGATATGCAATCGCTCGTTGCCGGCGCGAAGTTCGACCGTGAAAAGGCGCTGGCCTTCGTCGACGCCAAGACCGGCGCCGTCAAGAGCAAGAGCCCCGAAGTGATCGCCGCTGCCGCCGATTTCTACGACAGCCTGAAGCCGGAGCAGCAGCTCAAGGTGCGCGAGTTCATGGCCAAGCGCCGTGGCTGGGGCCACCGCAGCTGAGCTCGAATCCGCAGAACGCGGCGCGTTGGCGACAATCGACCCATGCGCCGCATTCTGTTGATCGACGACGACGAGCTGCTGGCGCCACCGCTGGCAGCCTATTTCAAACGTTTCGACTTCGAGCTCGACAGCGCCACGCTGCCGAGCGCGGGCCTCGCCAAGCTGCGCGCCGAGAACTTTGATGCCGCGATCCTCGACGTGATGCTGCCCGAGATCGACGGCTTCGAGCTGTGCCGTCAGATCCGCCGCGAAAGCGACCTGCCCGTCATCATGCTCACCGCGCGCGGCGACGTGATGGACCGTGTCGTCGGCCTGGAGATCGGCGCCGACGACTACGTGCCCAAACCCTTCGAGCCGCGCGAGTTGCTGGCGCGTTTGCAGACCGTTTTGCGACGTGCGCGCGTGCCGTCTTTGAACAACAAGCGACTCGTCTTCGACGGCCTGTCGATCGACCTCGAACGCCGCCAGGTGCAATGCGCCGGCGCGGCGGTCGAACTCACCAGCACCGAATACGAACTGCTCGTGATGCTGGCGAGCGAGCCGCAGAAAGTCTTCGACCGTGACCAGATTTTGAACAGGCTGCGCGGCCATGAAGCCGAGCTGCACACGCGTGCGGTCGATATCCTGATCAGCCGCTTGCGCAAAAAGCTCGAACCGCTGGACTGCATCAAGACGCTGCGCAACGCCGGCTACACCTTCGCCGGAGCGCGGCTGTGAAAGGCCGTTCATCGTTGCGGCACCGCTGGGGCCGCGCGCGGCATTCGCTCGGTGCGCGCCTGGTGATGCTGTTCCTGTTGTTCGCCATCGCCGTCACCGCCACCTTCCTCGCCGGCATGCAGTCGGCGCTGCGTTTCGGCTGGCACGACTACGCGGGGCCGCTCGTGTCGGACTACGTCGACAGCCTCGTCGTGCAGATCGGCACGCCGCCCGATGTCGAGAAGGCCCGCGCGCTTGCGGCCCGCCTGCCGCTGCGCATCCGCATCGAAGGGCCGGTGGTCAACTGGTCGTCACACCCGAACGACCGGCGTGAGGAATGGCGGCGCCAGGCGCACCCCGGGCGCGAGCGCAACGGCAGCCCGTGGCGCCCAGTGCGCCTGCTGCCCGACGGCCACCGCATCAGCTTCGGCCTGGCCAACCTCGCCCGCAGCGACGATTCACCCGAAGACGAACCACGCCTGATCGGCTGGGTCACGCTCGCGGTGCTGCTCTTGCTCACCGCCCTCGCCTACCTCACGGTGCGCCGTCTGCTGCGGCCACTGAACGACATCCGCGCCGGTGCGCTGCGTTACGGCAGCGGCGACTTCTCGCAGCCCATTCCCACGCGCCGCCGCGACGAGCTCGGCGACTTGGCCACGCAGATCAACGGCATGGCCGACGGCCTGCACCACCTGCTCGACGCCAAGCGCCAATTGCTGCTGGCCATCAGCCACGAGCTGCGTTCGCCGCTGACCCGCGCGCGGCTGAACGCCGAACTGGTCGACGAAAGCGAGGCGCGCAGCGCGCTGCTGCACGACCTCTCGGAAATGCGCGACCTGATCACCGACCTGCTCGAAAGCGAACGCCTGGCCGGTGGACATGCGGCACTTCAAACCGAGCTCACCGACCTGAACGCGCTGGTGCGCGAGCTGGTGTCGGCGCAGTTCGGCGCTCGTGGCGTGCAGCTCGATCTCACCACCGACCTGCCCGCGTTGCCGCTCGACCCGACACGCGTCAAGCTGCTGCTGCGCAACCTGCTCGACAACGCCCTGCGGCACGGCGCCGGCGCGTCTGCGCCGCCCGTCGTCAGCACATCACGGCAAGACGACCATGTGCTGCTGATGGTTCGCGACCACGGCCCGGGCGTGAGCGAAGCCCGGCTGCAACAACTTGGCGGCGCCTTCTACCGCGCCGACGCGGCGCGCGCCCGCAGCACCGGCGGCGTCGGCCTCGGCCTGTACCTGTGCCGCCTCGTCGCCGAAGCGCATGACGGCAAGCTGACGATCCGCAACGCCCATCCCGGGCTCGCGATCGACGTGCGGCTGCCTGCTCCTACTTCTTGACCTTCGACCACTCGCGCAAGGCCGCCAGCGTCTTCTCGACGTGTTTGCTCGGGTTCAGGCTCTGGTAGTTGTAGACGATGGACCCATCGGGTGCGATCACATACGAAATGCGGTTCGCGTAGTCGGGCAGGATCATCATCGCCGAGTCATAGGACTTGATCACGGTCTTGCCCGAGTCCGACGCCACCGCGAACTTGCCCTGGCAGGCCTGGGCCGAGAACTTGATCTGCGTGTCGATGTCGTCGGT
>JANYFX010000206.1 GCA_025359585.1 Rhizobacter sp.
GATGGACGACGTGCGCGCCGCCGAAGAGTTGGGCAACCTGCTGATCAGCCTCGGCCACGAGCGCATCGGCTTCATCGAAGGCGCGCCCGACCAGGCCGCCTCGGCGCGGCGCCGCCAGGGCTTCGAACAAGCGCTGCACGCACACGGCCTCGTGCTTGACGAAAGCCTGGTGCACCGCGGTGACTTCACCTTCCCCTCGGGCGTGGAAGCCGCGCACAAGATGCTCAGCACGCGCCGCCCGCCGAGCGCGGTGTTCGCGAGCAACGACGACATGGCGCTCGGCGTGCTGGCGGCGGCGCAACGCCTGGGCATCCAGGTGCCGCAAGACCTGTCGATCGTCGGCTTCGACGACTCGGCTGCCGCGAGCCTGGTGTGGCCGGCGCTGACCACCGTGCGCCAGCCGGTCGGGGCGATGGCGGCGGCCGCGGTCGAGATGCTGGTGCGTGGCGAAGTGATGGCTGCGGGTGCGGGCGACGCGTCGGCCGAAGCGCCGGTCCGCGTGATCCAGCACGAGCTCGTGGTGCGTGCTTCCACCGCGGCGCGGCCGCGCCCGCCACGCCGTGCGGCGAGCCGCAAGTGAATGCCCAGCGACGAGCCCATGACGCGCGCACGAGCCTTGCGCCGCGCTCCGCAGACATCGGGAAAGCACCGAGTTGACCCAAAATGACAACGTTGTCAGACTCCGATCCACCGAAATAGACAACGTTGTCATTTCGGCTGTGCACGGAGGTGATCGACGCAGAGCACGTCGATCGGTCCGGCAAGCCCGCACAGGCGATCGGCCCAAAACCAAAAGGAGACAACGGTGAAGACAAGCAACACCCCGTTCCGCAAGCGCACTCTGGTCGCGGCGGTTCAGCTTTCGCTGCTGACCGGCACCGCCGCCTGGGCGCAGGACAAGGAAAAAGACAAAGAGCAGGAGCTCGACCGAGTGACGGTCACCGCGACCAAGCGCGTGACCACGGTGCAAGAGACGCCGCTGGCGATCACCGCCATCTCGGGCCGTGACCTCGACAAGGCGCAGGCCAAGGACCTGAGCTCGATCCAGGCGCTGGTGCCCAGCCTCGTGGTCGAGCAGCACGGCGACTCGGGCGGTGTGCACGTGTTCCTGCGCGGCATCGGTTCCACCAACCACACCGAGCTCGGTGACCCGGCCGTGGCCTTCCACGTCGACGGCGTTTATTCGCCGCGGCCGCAGGGCGCCACTGCGTTGATGTTCGACCTGGCCAGCATCGAAGTGGCGCGTGGCCCCCAGGGCACACTCTTCGGGCGCAACGCCACCGCCGGCTCGGTCAACCTCGTCACGGCCAAGCCGCGCCTCGGCGACGCCGGTGGCAGCGCGGGCGTGATCTTCGGCGACCGCAACCGCCTCGGCGTGCAGGCGGTGCTGAACCTGCCGCTGGCCGACAAGGTGGCCGTGCGTGTCGCGGCCATCAGCGAAAAACAGGATGGCTGGGTCGACTTCCAGCCGCGTTCCTACGTGCAGCCGGGTGCCGCCAAATACGGCGCCACCAACCAGCAAGGCCTGCGCACCACGCTGCTCTGGGAAGCGGCCGACAACCTCACCGCCACCGTCGCCGCAGAGTACTTCCGCGACAACGGCGCGGGCAACATCTCGCTCGCGCAAACGCCGCGTGCCGGACAAAAACTTTATTCGGCACTCGTCGACACCCCGGGCGTGCTCGACCAGACGGCGATGCAGCTGCGCGGCCGCATCGACTGGCGCCCGAGCGACGGCATGGAGCTCAGCTACATCGGCGCCTGGTCGCGCCTGGAGCGCAAAAACGCCAGCGACAACGACGCTGGCACCAACCCCGGTTTCAAGCAGGAGCACCGCACCGAGTGGTCCCGCTTCGACAGCAACAGCCACGAGCTGATCCTCAAGTCCACCGACGAAGGAGCTTTCCTCCAGTGGCTTGCCGGGGCCTTCCTCATCAAGGAAGACAACCGCATTCGTTTCGACATCGACATCTCGCAGATCGGCGTGCCGGCCGGGGATGGGCCGATCGTCGTCAACCCGGTGTTGCCGAGCGACACCGCGTGGGCCATGTCGTTCATCCAGCCCAAGCGCACGCTCGACTCGAAGGCAGTGTTCGGCCAGACCACGCTCAAGTTCACGAAAGACCTGGGCGTGACGCTCGGTGCGCGCTACACCGACGAAGGCAAGAAGGACGTGGGCGGGCGCAACTGGGTCTGCCCCGAGTTCGGCGCCACCATCGCCACCGGCGGCCACCTGATCGGCCCCGGCGGCCCGGTCACGACCGCGAGCTGCAACAGCGCCTACGCGCCCGGCACCTGGCCCGGCGGTGGCGCCAACGACGGCGAGACGAAAGACAAGGCCACCACCTACCTGCTGCGCGCCGAGTACAAGGCATCGCCAGATCTGCTGGGCTACAGCACGGTGTCGACCGGCTTCAAGTCGGGTGGTTTGAGCGACGGCGGGCGGCGCCACCTGCCGGAGTTTTTGACGAACTTCGAGGTAGGTGCCAAGGCCGAGTTCTTCAACCGCTCGCTGGCGGTGAACGTGGCCGCGTTCCTGATGAAGTACAAGGACATGCAGGTCTCGTCGATCGAGTACCAGACCAACGGACAGCAGCAGCTCGTCACCAGCAACGCGGCCCGCGCCACGATCAAGGGCATCGAGGCCGAGTGGAGCTGGCGCGTTTCGCGTGCCGACCGTTTCAGCGGCAACGTCTCGCTGCTCGACGCCAAGTACGACGACTTCCTGACCTGCGACTCGGCGCTGCTCGACTGCAGCGTGGCCGCGAACGCGGTGAACCTGTCGGGCAACAGCCTGCCGCACGCACCGCGCTTCTCCACCACGATGGCCTACGAACACGAGTTCGCGATGGCTGGCGGCGGCAAGATCACGCCGCGTGCGCAGGTGCACTACGAGACCGAGACCAACCTCGGCACGTTCTCGAGCATCGGTGCCAACGCGCCGGCTGCAGCGCTGGCGTCACCCGACGCCCGCAAGCAGAAGGCCTACAGCACCGTCGACCTGAGCTTGCGCTACGAAGAGCCGAAGGGCCGCTGGTACACCGAGCTGTTCGTCGTCAACGCCACCGACGAAGCAGTCAAGACCGATGCCTCGTGGGTCACCGGCAGCACCTGGACTTCGTTCTACCGGCCCCCGCGCACGATGGGCGTTCGGGCCAGCTACAAGTTCTGAAGTGCAGGGCGTGCGGCGCGCGGGCCGCACGTTATCGTCGCCGACGTTCGCACGACCGATGGAGAGTTGAACTTGAAGCCCATGAAACTGCTCGCTGCGCTGTGGGTCGCGGTGATCACCACGGTGGCCGCGCCCACCGCGTCGGCGCAGAAGACCGTGATCACCGTCGCCAGCTTCCCTGACCTCGACCGCGCCGCCAAGGCGGCCGTGCCGCGCTGGAACAAGCTGCATCCCGACATCGAAGTCAAGGTCGTGTCGCTGCAATACGCCGACCACCACACCGCGATGACGACGGCACTGGCCACAGGCTCGGGCCTGCCCGACGTGATGGCAGTCGACTTCCGTTTCATCGGCAAGTTCGCCGAAGCGGGCGGGCTCGAAGACCTGTTGAAAGCGCCGTACAACGCCGGCCCGTTGCGCGAGAAGTTCGTGCGCTTCACGGTGCCGCAGGCCACCAATTCCAAGGGCGAGCTCGCCGCGATGCCGACCGACATCGGCCCCGGCACGCTGCTCTACCGGAAGGACATCCTTGAGAAGGCCGGCGTCACCGAGGCCGAGCTGACGCAGAGCTGGGAGTCCTACATCGAGGCCGGCCGCAAGATCAAGGCGAAGACCGGCGCCTACTTGCTGGCCGACGCGGCCGACATCCGCGACATCGTGATCCGCAGCGGTTTGAAAGAAGGCGAGGGGCTCTACTTCGACCGCGAAGGCCGGGTGCTGGTCGACGGCCCGCGCTTCGTGCGCGCCTTCGAGCTCGGCCGCACCGCGCGCCAGGCGGGCATCGACGCGAAGGTGGTCGCGTGGACCAATGAATGGTCCACCGGCTTCAAGCAGAACCGCATCGCCACGCAGATGATGGGCGCGTGGCTCGCCGGCCATTTGAAGAACTGGCTCGCGCCCGACACCGCCGGGCTGTGGCGCGCTGCCGGTCTGCCGGGTGGCATCGCCGCGAGTTACGGCGGCTCGTTCTACGCGATCCCGAAGAAGGC
>JANYFX010000209.1 GCA_025359585.1 Rhizobacter sp.
AAGACAGCTTCTTCAGGGTCAATGAATCGGGCGGGAGCACACGCCAGACCGGCGCGATGTTGCCGATGGGCGTGCCCGCGGCCAGCGCTTCCCAGGCCGCCTCGGCCACCGTGCGCAGATGAAAACCGGTGGTGATGGGGCAGGTGACTTCTGCACCGTGCGCTGCGGCCATCGCATCGCGCAGTTGCCTGGCACTCAGGCTGCGGCCTTTGGGAATGCCGCGGACGAAGCGGTCCACCAGCTGCGCCGTAGGCACCAGCATGATCTGCCCCGCTTTCATCCCGGCGATGTCGATCGGCGCCGGCTTCACGCAGTGCGCGCGCGGGTCGTTCAGGCGCTGGCCCCATGTCTTCTTGCTGCTCATGTGTCGAGGCCTCCGGTTCGCAGGGGCAGGTGAATCAGCGTGCGCAGGTCGCGCGGCGCGGTCTCGCGCGGGCTGTTGAGGTATTCCTCGACGACCGGCCCGTTCGACGGCTCGAAGCCCGAGTTCGGCAGCCACTGGCCGAACAGCCATCGGTACGCCGCGCGCATCGAAGCGTAAGGGCCGGTGTGCGTCAGCACCGCACCCGCACCCGCCGGGATCGTGCTCCGCAACAGCCCGCAGTCGGCGGCGGTGTCGGCGCAGCCGGCCACGGCCGCTTGTGCGCGCAACGAGGCTTCGGGCACCAGATCGGGGTCGTCGAAAAACAGCGCCAGCATGCGCATGCCGGGCCGTGCGAGGCCGGCTGCGGCCACGCGGGTGAACAGCAGGTCGAAGGCGCGCCCGATCGCCATGTAGGAACCGCAGTGCTCGACCGCCAGCACCGGGAGCGCCTCGGTCTGCCGCACCGAGATCTCGAAGGCCGCAGCGCCTCGTGCCACGTCGGGAAGTTCGAAGTCACGGTGCTGCCCCGCGACCCGAAAGCGCGCGGGGGGCTGGCCGTACACCGACTTGAAGGTGCGGGTGAAAGACTGCACGCTCGGGTAGCCGGCTGCGGACGCCACACGCACGATGGGCAGCGACGAACAGGCGAGCTGGCCCGCAGCCCGGTGCAGCCGAAGCCGCTTGACCGTGTGGGCGAGCGTCTCGCCGTACATCGCGTGGTAGATGCGGTGCCAGTGGTGCGGCGACAGGCAGGCGATGTCGGCCAGCGCGTTCAGGTCGAGCGCTGCGTCGAGGTGGTCGTGCACGTGCGCGATCACGCGCCGCATGCGGGGCTCGTAGCGCGCCCACTGTTCTTGCCCGAGCACGGCGCGCGCCGGGAACAAGCCGTCAGCAGATGCCGACAACGATGTCGATCTCGCCGTTTGCCTTGTAGTGTTCATGGTCACACAGGTAAGTCTTGACGATGTCGGCGCTGGCCCAGATGTCTCTCCATCGTTCGCCGACCCGCTCGGGATGCCCTTTGTCCACCGGGAAGACTGCGCGGCGCGCGGCAGGAATGGTGGTGCTCGCCAGGCCCGGCGGGGCCGGCGAAGCGCCGTTCACTCGGGCACCGATGATGAGCGAGTAGACGCCCAGATTGTCGATGCCGGGATGTTCGAAGTGCGTGTACACGCCGAACAGGTCTTCGCCGACGCGGTCCGGGATCGAAGCCAGCACGCCGCTTTGGTGAAACCGGCCCCAGTGCGCCGGGATGTCTTCGAACGCGCGCTCGTTGCTGGTTCGAAGCTCCAGCCCGACGACGTGGATGGGCTCGGTGAACTCGATGACTTGCATGGCCGTACTCCAGGTTGCGGGAGTGCGCATGATGGTCCAGAGTGATTTGACAAGTCTTGCGGAGTTGCGCCTGTGGCGATGCGTTCACGCCGGAGTGTCGAGCGCGACCCGCACCGCGTCGCCGACCTGCAGACGGCCGCCGTGCACCACGCGGGCTGTCAGGCCACCGTGCCCGCGCATCACGTTGTAGCCACCGGGCCCGAGCGCCGCTTCCATCTTCGAGCAGGGGTCGCAGGGGCCGGTCATCACGAGGACCACTTCGGGGCCGATGCAGACCCGCAGGGGTTGGTCGGCGAACGGCGAGCGCAGGGCCAGCAGGTTGATGCCCGAGACCACCAGGTTGCGTCGCAGCGTGGCCGGATCGAGCGGCGTTTGCGCCGACCACGCGCCGATCAACGGCAGGTGCTCGGCCTGGATCAGCGTGACCTGCCGCTTGCCACCACCGGGCCGGGCCGCAGCGCGCTCGGCGCTGCGGTCGCCGAGCAGGCCGCGGTCGACTTCGGCGATGACCGAGTCGACGCGCAGCGCTGCCATGTCGCGCTTCGGCCGCAGGAAGATCGCGTCGAGCCGGCCCGGGTTCGGGAACTGGCGGGTCAGCTCGCGCAGGTCGTTCATCCAGCGATCGGCGTTGCGCTGTTCGGCGTCAGAACAGGAAGTATTTCTGCGCCATCGGCAATTCGGTGGCCGGCTCGCAGGTCAGCAGCACACCATCGGCACGCACTTCATAGGTCTGCGCATCGACCTCGATGTTCGGCGTGCCACTGTTGTGGATCATGTCGGCCTTGCCGATGGTGCGCGTGTTCTTCACCGCCTCGGTGCGGCGTTTCAAGCCGAGCTGCTGCGGCACGCCGGCGGCGAGCGAGGCATTCGACATGAAGGTGATGCAGGTGTCGTTCATCGCGCTGCCGAACGAGCCGAACATCGGCCGGTAGTGCACCGGCTGCGGTGTCGGAATGCTCGCGTTCGGGTCGCCCATCGCGGCGGCGGCGATCATGCCGCCCTTGATGATCAACGACGGTTTCACGCCGAAGAAGGC
>JANYFX010000211.1 GCA_025359585.1 Rhizobacter sp.
CGACCTTCGCGACCGTCGCGTTCAGGCCCACCGCATGGTCCTTCGGCGCGATCACCGCGTGCGCGCCGGCGCCGTCGGCCACGCGCAGGCACGCGCCCAGGTTGTGCGGGTCGGTGATGCCGTCGAGCACCAGCAGCAGCACCGGGCCCTGCACCGCGTCGAGCGTGTCGTCGAGCGAATGGCTGATCGCCATCATCTCGACCCGCGCCACCACGCCCTGGTGGCGGTGCGAGCCGCAGAGTTTTTGTAGCCGCTCGTCGTCGCTGTCGATCAGCTTGGCACCGGCGTCACGGGCGCGCTCGACGAACTGGCGCATGCGCTGGTCGCGGCGCGTGGTCTCGACATGGATCTCGATCACGGATTTCGGCGCCGACTTCAGCCGCACCGTTACCGCATGGAACCCGAACAGGATTTGTTTGCTCATTGCGCCGATGTTACGGCGAAGTACCATGCGCCCATGGAAAGCTCGCTGCGCACCCAGTGCTGCATCGCCGGCGGCGGCCCGGCCGGGCTGGTGCTCGGTTACCTGCTGGCGCGCGCCGGGGTCGAGGTGGTGGTGCTTGAAAAGCACGCCGACTTCCTGCGCGACTTTCGCGGCGACACGATCCACCCTTCCACGCTGACGGTGCTCGACGACCTCGGCCTGCTCGATGCCTTTCTCGCGCTGCCGCACCAGGAGGTGCGCGAGCTCGTCGCCGATGTCTACGGGCAAAGTGTCACGATCGCCGACTTTGCACACATCGCGGCGCCCCGGCCGTTCATGGTGCTGATCCCGCAGTGGGACTTTCTCGACTTCATCGCCGACCAGGCTCGTTTGCTGCCGAACTTTTCGCTGCGCATGGGGGCCAAGGCGCTGGGCGTGATCGAAGAAGGTGGCAGCGTCGTCGGTGTGAATGGGCAAACGGCCGAGGGCGGCTTCGCGGTGCGCGCCGATCTCGTGGTCGCGGCCGACGGCCGCCACACGACCTTGCGCGACAGTGCCGGCCTCGCCAGCGACGACCTCGGCGCGCCGATCGACGTGCTGTGGTTCCGCCTGCCACGCGACCCGCTCCACGACCGCTCGCAGACCGGCGGCTACATCCGCCCTGGCGCGATGCTGGTCACGCTCAACCGCGACGACTACTGGCAATGCGCCTACGTCATTCCGAAGGGCAGCTTGCCCGCGTTGCAGGCACAAGGCATCGGGGCCTTCCGCGCTCAGGTCGGCAACGTCGCACCGTTTCTCGCGGTGGCGCTGGCAACGCTCGCGGGCTGGGACGACGTGAAGCTGCTGAGCGTGCAGATCAGTCGCATGCCGCGCTGGTACCGCGACGGGCTGCTGTGCATCGGCGACGCCGCGCACGCGATGTCGCCGGTGGGCGGTGTCGGCATCAACCTCGCGATCCAGGACGCGGTGGCCGCATCGAACCTGCTGGCCGAAGCGCTGCGCGAGCGGCGTTTGACCACCGCCGATCTCGCTGCCGTGCAAAAGCGCCGCGACTGGCCGGCACGTGTGACGCAACAAGCGCAGATCGCGGTGCAGAACGAATTGCTCGCGCCGGTGCTTGCCGGCGCACCGGCTCCCGCCACCTTGCCGCTGCCACTGCGCCTGCTGCAGCGCCTGCCGATGCTGCGCCGCCTGCCGGCACGGCTGGTCGGCATCGGCGTGCGGCCCGAGCGGGTTCACACGCTGCCGCATCCGCCCAGGCCCTGACGCCCCGGTGGCGCGTGCGCCGTCGGGTACGATGCGCGCCGCCCTCACCCCCAGCGTCATCCGGAGACCGCCACCATGCAAATGATCTGCCTCGACCTCGAAGGCGCGCTCGTGCCCGAGATCTGGATCGAGTTCTCCAAGCGCAGTGGCATCCCCGAGCTCGCCCGCACCACGCGCGACGAGCCCGACTACGACAAGCTGATGAACTTCCGCATCGGCCTGCTGGCGCAGCACAAGCTGAAGCTCGCCGACATTCAGGCGGTGATCAAAGGCATGGGCCCGATGGAAGGCGCGCGCGCGTTTCTCGACGACCTGCGCAGCCGCTACCAGGTACTGATTCTCTCGGACACGTTCTACGAATTCGCGCAGCCGCTGATGCAGCAGCTGGCATGGCCGACCTTGCTGTGCCACAAGCTCGAAATCGACGACGCCGGTTTCGTGCGCCGCCACGTGCTGCGCCA
>JANYFX010000217.1 GCA_025359585.1 Rhizobacter sp.
CCACCGAGGCGGGTTTGCCGAGGGGAGTGCTCAACATCGTGCACGGTTACGGCACGAACACCGGTGAGCCCTTGTGCAGCCACCCCGACGTGCGCGCGATCTCGTTCACCGGTTCCACCGCCACCGGCCAGCGCATCGTGAGATCGGCCGGCCTGAAGAAGTTCAGCATGGAACTCGGTGGCAAGAGCCCGTTCGTGGTCTTCGAAGACGCCGACTTCGAACGTGCGCTCGACGCGGCCGTGTTCATGATCTTCTCGAACAACGGCGAACGCTGCACGGCCGGCTCGCGCATCCTGATTCAGAAGTCGATCTACGCCGAGTTCGCCAGACGGTTCGCCGAGCGCGCCAGCCGAATCGCAGTCGGCGACCCGCTGAACGACAACACGCTGATCGGCCCGATGATCAGCCCGGCGCATCTGGCCAAGGTGCGCAGCTACATCGAACTCGGCCCGAAGGAGGGCGCCACGCTGCTGACCGGCGGCCTCGACGCGCCCGACCTGCCCGACAGCATGCGCCGCGGCAACTTCGTGCGCCCCACCGTCTTCGCCGACGTGCGCAACCGCATGCGCATCGCGCAGGAAGAGATTTTCGGCCCGGTCGCCTGCCTGATCCAGTTCAGCGACGAGGCGGATGCGATCGCGCAGGCCAACGACATTCAATACGGTCTGTCGAGCTACGTGTGGACCGAGAACCTCGGCCGCGCCCACCGCGTGGCCGCGGCCATCGAAGCCGGCATGTGTTTCGTCAACAGCCAGAACGTGCGCGACCTGCGTCAGCCCTTCGGCGGCACCAAGGCTTCGGGCACGGGGCGCGAAGGTGGCACCTGGAGCTACGAGGTGTTCCTGGAGCCTAAGAACGTGGCCGTGTCGCTCGGCTCGCACCACATTCCGCACTGGGGAGTTTGAGCATGGGCAAGCTGGCACTCGCCGCCAAGATCACGCACGTGCCGTCGATGTATTTGTCGGAACTCGATGGCCCGCACAAGGGCTGCCGTGAGGCCGCGATCAATGGCCACAAGGAGATCGGCCGGCGCTGCCGCGAACTCGGTGTCGACACCATCGTCGTGTTCGACGTGCACTGGCTCGTCAACTCCGAGTACCACCTCAACTGCGCCGAGAAGTTCGAGGGCGTCTACACCAGCAACGAGCTGCCGCACTTCATCAAGAACCTGCCCTACGCCTACCCCGGCAACCCACAACTCGGCCACCTGATCGCCGACATGGCGAACGAGATGGGTGTGGCCACCCGTGCCCACAGCGACACCACGCTCGAGCTCGAATACGGCACGCTGGTGCCGATGCGCTACATGAACGCCGACCAGCACTTCAAGGTCGTGTGCGTGTCGGGCTGGTGCATGTGGCACGACCTGCCCACGAGCGAGCGTTTCGGTCTGGCGGTGCGCAAGGCGATCGAAGAACGTTACGACGGCACGGTGGCGGTGTTCGCCAGCGGCTCGCTCTCGCACCACTTCGCACCGAATGGCCGCGCTCCGGAATTCATGCACAAGGTGTTCAGCGAATTCCTCGAGCAGACCGACCGCAACGTGGTCGAGATGTGGAAACGCGGTGAGTGGAAAGCCTTCCTGCAGATGCTGCCGATGTACAACGAAAAATGCTGGGGCGAAGGCGGCATGCACGACACCGCGATGCTGCTCGGCCTGCTGGGCGGCGAACACTACACGCAAGGCGTGGAGATCGTCACGCCATACTTCGGCAGCTCGGGCACGGGGCAGATCAACGCGATCTTCCCGGTGACACCGCTCGTCGCCTGAACACGCCACAAGGAAACCCACACCATGCCGCACCTCACCATCCACTACAGCGGCAACCTCGACTCGCAGGCCAACATGGGCGCGCTGTGCCGCAGCCTCGCCGACACCATGCTCGAACAGGTCGACGAAGCCGGTGTGGCGGTGTTCCCACCCGGTGGCACACGCGTGCTGGCCTTCCCGGCGCGCAGCTTCGCGATCGCCGACGGCAAGCAGGACTACGCCTTCGCCTACCTCAACCTGCGCATGGGCCGCGGCCGCGGCGAAGCCACGCAGCAGCGGATCGGCGCCGCCTTGCTGGCCGCTGCCAAGGAGTTCTTCGACCCGATCCAGGCGCGCCGGTTGGTCGGTGTGACCTTGCAGATCGACGTGGGCAACGAGGTCTTCGACGGCAAGCTGAACAACATCCACCCGCTCTTCAAGAAGGACTGAACATGTTGTCGCAAGACACCATCAACGAACTGGCCCGCGAGCTGTACGCGGCGCGCAAGAGCCGCACGCAGGTGCGGCACTTCTCGAAGCGGTTTCCCGACATGACGGTCGACGACGGCTACGCGATTCAACGCGCCTGGGTCGCGCTCGAGGTGAAAGACGGCCGCACGGTCAAGGGCCGCAAGATCGGCCTGACCTCGCGCGCGATGCAGCAGGCGAGCCAGATCGACGAGCCCGATTTCGCGCCGCTGATGGACGACATGTTCTTTGCGCAAGGCACCGACATCCCGATCAGCCGCTTCATCGCACCGCGTGTCGAAGTGGAGCTGGCCTTCATCCTCGGCAAGCCGCTCAAGGGGCCGGGCGCCACCTTGTTCGACGTGCTCTCGGCCACCGACTACGTGACCCCCGCGATCGAGATCATCGACGCGCGCATCGAGCAGTTCGACCGCGAGACCAAGGTGATGCGCAAGGTCTTCGACACGATCAGCGACTTCGCCGCCAACGCCGGCATCGTGCTCGGTGGCCGGCCGGTGAAGCCGACCGAGGTCGATCTGCGCTGGGTCGGTGCCTTGCTCTACAAGAACGGCGTGATCGAAGAGACCGGCCTCGCCGCGGGTGTGCTGAACCACCCGGCCAACGGTGTGGCGTGGCTCGCCAACAAGATCGCGCCTTTCGACGAACAGTTGAACGCCGGCGACGTGGTGCTGGCCGGCTCCTTCACGCGCCCGACGGCAGCGCAGGCCGGCGACAACTTCCACGTCGACTACGGCCCGCTCGGCTCGGTCGCGTTCCGCTTCGTTTGAGAGCCGAGGCACATGCCATGACCACAACAGCGAACAAGCCCGGCGAAGCCGAATGGTCCGCGCGCGTGCAGCTCGCAGCCGCCTACCGCATCTTCGACCACCTGGGCTGGGGCGAGCTGATCTACAACCACATCTCGATGCGCGTGCCCGGGCCCGACGCACACTTCCTGCTGAACCCGTTCGGCCTGCACTACAGCGAAGTGCGCGCGTCGAACCTGGTGAAGGTCGACGTGAAGGGAAACCTGATCGGCGAGAGCGACTGGCCCATCAACCCGGCCGGGTTCACCTTCCACGGCAAGATCCACGAAACGTTGCCCGACGCGCACTGCGTGATGCACGTGCACACCACGCCGACCATGGCCGTGTGCTGCCTCGACGAAGGCCTGAGCTACACCAACTTCTACGCCGCGCAGCTGTTCGGCAAGGTCGCGTACCACGAGTTCGAGGGCATCACGGTGCACGCCGACGAAGGCGAGCGCATTCTCGCCAGCGCCGGCGGCAAACAGGTGCTGCTGCTGCGCAACCACGGCCCGGTGACCATCGGCCACACGCTGGCCCAGGCCTTCGGTTTGATGTGGCTGCTGAACCGCGCCTGCGAAGTGCAGCTCGCCACGCTCTCGATGGGCCAACCGCGTGCCATCGCGCAGCCGGTGCTCGAAGGCTGCGTGCGCGATTCGCTGCAGTTCGACCCGCGTTTCGGCGCGGGGCAGGACGCGTTCGATGCGCTGCAGCGCATCGTGGACCGGATCGATCCGGGGTATCGGAACTGAGGCCAGCCCACGAGCGTGCTCCTCATCTTGGCGAGCTCGCAGCCGATCCGGCCGTCACCTCGTCATCGACGCTCTTCTGCACCGCTCGATAGAAGGCTTCCCGCGCCGGGCCGGCAACCGGGTCACGCGCTCCGCCGCCCCAGTTGGCATTGGAGACGATGACCAATCTGCGCTTCGGGTCGATGAAGATGCCCTGGCCGAAGATGCCACGCGCGGCAAAGCTGCCGTCGGTGTAGGTCCACCACTGGTAGCCATAACCTCGGCCGGGCTGGCCGATGTCGATGCGCTCGGTCGTGGCCTCGTGCAGCCAGCCTTCGGGCACGATGCTCTGGCCGTTGACACGCGCACCGTTCAGAATGAAGAGCCCGAAACGCGCGAAGTCGCGTGACGCGGCCTGCAGGCAGCAGCCGCTGATCTCCTGCCCGGTGCGGCTGAGCAGCCAGGTGGCTTGTTGCTCCATGCCGGCCGGCCCCCAGACCTTTTCGGACAGGTAGGCCGACAAGCTCTTCTTCGTCGCCTGGCTGACCAGAACGCCGACGAGGTTGGTCTCGCCGGTGCTGTAGTTCCAGCGGGTGCCGGCCGGCACGTCGCGCTTCAGGCGGCGCAGGTAGCTCACGGTCGCGTCCACGCCTTCCTCGGGCTTGTGGTTGTTGAAGCGCGCCACGTCGGAGTTCGGGTCGGCGTAGTCTTCGTTCCAGCGCACGCCCGAGCTCATCGTCAGAAGCTGGCGGATGCTCACGTCGTCGTAGGCCGAGCCTTTCATCTGCGGGAGGTAGTCGCTGACCTTGTCGTCCATGCTGCGAATGTGGCCGTCGCGCAGCGCCGCACCCACCAGCGTGGAGCTCATCGACTTGGCCACCGAAAAACTTGTCCAGCGCCCGCTGCCGTCGAAGCCGAGGCCGTAGCGCTCGAGCCGCAGCTTGCCGTCGTGCACGACCAGAAGGGCGGCGCTGCGCTGGCCGGCCATGTAGGCATCGACATCGAGCGGCAGCGCAAGCGCCGGCCCCGGCGGCAGCGGCGTCGGCGTGCCACCGGCCGCCACGACGTGCGACTTCGCCAGCACCGGCAAGCGGTCGAGTGCGCGAAATGCCGCATCACGCTGCGGCTGGCTCCAGAACAGCAGGTCGCGGTTGGTCGGCAGCGCCGCCAGCAGGCCGCGGGTCTCCTTGTCGAGGCTGAACCAAGTGGCAGCGCCGGCCACCACCAGGGCAGCCAGCGAGCCGAGCGCGATCTTCTTGAGCTTCATCGTGGTACTCCGCAGAAGTCGGATTGCAGTTGTGTCATCGGACAAGGCCAGCGGATTGTGACGGCGCCAAGCGCCGACAATGCGCAGATTCCGATCCCGACGTGCGCCCCATGCCGACCCCGCCTGTTCCAGAAGCCCCTTCTTCGCTGCGCGATCTGGCGCAGCTCAGCGCCGCGCAATGGTCGGCCGTGCTGCTGGCCGAACCGCCACACGCTGCCGGCTGGATGGCCGCTGCGGCCCGCCTCGGCCACGCGAATGCGCAGGCCGTGTGGGGCCAGTGGCTGCTCGACGGCCACGGCACGCAGCGCAACCCGACGGCCGCGCTGAGCTGGTTCGAATCGGCGGCACGGCAGGGCCACGCGATGGGCATGAACATGGCGGGGCGTTGCCACGAAAACGGCTGGGGCACGCACGTCGATCTGGCCGCTGCGCTCGCCCGGTACCGGCAGGCCGCGGCGCAGAAGCTCGATGCCGGCCTCTACAACCTGGCGAACCAGTTCGCTGCCGGCAAGAGCGTGCCGCAGGACCATGCCCAGGCCTTGGCCTTGTACCGACAGGCGGCCGAGCAGGGCCACGCGAAGTCGATGACCAAGATCGGCCGTTATCACGAGGACGGGCTGGTGGTCGGGAAAGACCTCGAGGCCGCCTTCGTCTGCTACGAAAAAGCCGCGCGGGGTGGCGACTTCCGCGGCCAATTCTGCCTCGCCGGCATGCTGGCGGCGCAGGGCCGCACCGAGCAGGCGCTGGCCTGGCTGCGCAAGGTGCCGCTGACCGCCACACCTGGCTTCCGCGAAGAGGCGGGTCGCGCGCTGTTGCAGTCGCCACACGAGGAATTCAGGCGCATCGGCGAGCAGATGCTGGCCAGAGCGACGGCGGCCTGAAGCGGCGCGCGTGCCACCGGCCGTTCCGACACTTTCAGTGCGCCGCAGCCGACTGCGGCAGCCCGCGGCCGGTTTCGAGGAAGGTCTTCAGATTCGACAGAACCTTCGGCCAGCCGCCGGAGACGCCGGAGAACATGTCGGGGTCGCGCTCGAGTTCGTCGTGCGTGACCGTCAAACGGACGAGCGCGTCGCCATACGGTTCGATGTCGAAGCTGACGCGCGAGTGCTTCGAATCGTCCTCGGCGTCGTTCGGTCGGGCCCAGGTGAACACGAGGCGGCGCGGCGGCGTGGACTCGACGACCTTGCCGACGATGTCGACCGTGCCGCTGCCGTCGGCGCGGGTGTGCGCCCAGCGGGAACCGGGCTTCCAGTCCGACACGTTCACGCGTGCACAGCCGGCCACCGGGTCGAGCCACCACTCGCGCATCAGGTCGACTTCGATCAACGCGCGCCATGCCTTCTCGGGCGTGGTGGCGATGTAGGTCACGTAAACGTAATCAGGTTTTTTCATCGGGTTCACCTTCCAGTTTTTTCTTGAGCTTGCGCAACACGCCGAGGCGGTCGTGCTCGAACTTTTCGATCCAGCGTGTGTAGATCTCGTGCAGCGGTACGGGGTTCAGGTAGTGGAGCTTTTCGCGGCCCTGCCAGACGATGGCGACGAGGTTGGCTTCTTCTAGCAGCTGCAGGTGCTGTGTCACGGCCTGGCGTGTCATCTCCATGTGCTCGCACAGGGCTGTCAGCGTCTGGCCGTTGTCGCGGTGCAGCTGGTCGAGCAGGCGCCTGCGGGTCGGGTCGGCCAGCGCCTTGAAGACTTTGTCGACGTCAAACTTCCCGTTCACCTGATCTCGAACCTTTCATCGTCGGCGCTTCATTCCCAGCTGTCGAGCTTGATGTCGTTGGGCGCGGGGGCACCTTTCCC
>JANYFX010000218.1 GCA_025359585.1 Rhizobacter sp.
CGCGCTGCTGACGATCATCAATGACATTCTCGACTTCTCGAAGATCGAGGCCGGGCGCATGGACATTGAGGCCCAGCCCTTCGACCTGCGCGAGTGCATCGAATCGGCGTTGGACCTGGCAGCCGCACGCACGGCCGAGAGGCGGCTGGACCTGGCCTATGTGTACGACGACAGCGGGGACGAGGTGCCGCGCGTGGTGCTGGGTGACGTGACGCGGCTGCGCCAGGTGCTGCTCAACCTGCTGAGCAACGCGGTGAAATTCACCGAGCGCGGCGAGGTCGTGCTGACCGTCTCGGCTCAGGGCGAGCAGCTGAACTTCAGCGTGAGCGACACCGGCATCGGCCTGAGCACCGAAGGCATCGGGCGCCTCTTCCAGAAGTTCAGCCAGGCCGACAGCAGCACCACGCGCAAGTACGGCGGCACCGGGCTGGGTCTGGCGATCAGCAAGTTGCTGGCCGAGCTGATGGGCGGCACGATGGAAGCGCAGAGCGCCGGGATTGGCCAAGGCAGCACGTTCCGCTTCAGCATCCGCGCGCCGGCGGCCACGTTGCCGCGAGGCGCCAAGCGCGACTTCATCGGCGAGCAGCCGGCTCTGAAGGGCAAGCGCATCCTGGTCGTCGACGACAACGCGACGAACCGCCGCATCCTCGCGCTGCAGGCCGCGAAGTGGGGCATGGTGTCGCGAGACACCGAGGCACCTGAAGAGGCCTTGCGGATGTTGAAGGCGCGGGCCTACGACCTGGCGATCGTCGACATGCACATGCCGGGCATGGACGGCGCGATGCTCGCCGCGCGCATCCGCGAAGCCGGCCACACGCTGCCGCTGGTGCTGTTCACCTCGCTCGGCCGGCGCGAAGAGGCCGACAGCCTGTTCGCCGGCACGCTCGCCAAGCCGCTGCGCCAGAGCCAGCTCTTTGACACGCTGGTCACGCTGCTCGCGCACGAGGCGACGCCGAAGACCGTGCAGCCCGCGGCCAGGCCGAGGATCGATGCCACCCTCGCCGCCCGCCACCCGCTGCGCATCCTGCTCGCCGAAGACAACGTCGTGAACCAGAAGCTCGCGATGCGGCTGCTGCAGCAGATGGGCTACCGCGCCGACCTGGCGAGCAACGGCATCGAGGCGATCGAGTGCGTCGCACGCCAGCCCTACGACGTGGTGCTGATGGACGTGCAGATGCCCGAGATGGACGGCCTGGAAGCCACCCGCCGCATCGTGCAGCGCTGGCCGAACGGCACGCGCCCGCGCATCGTCGCGATGACCGCCAACGCGATGCAGGGCGATCGCGAACAATGCCTCGCCGCCGGCATGGACGACTACATGAGCAAGCCGATCCGCGTCGACCAGCTGATCGCCGCGCTCGCAGAAACCCGACCCCGCGCCGACGCCTAGGAGCCGCTGCCGATGAACCACACCGTGATCGACCCGCACACCTTCGACGAACTGCAGGCCAACGCCGGTGCGGACTTCGTCGTCGAGCTCGTGAACACCTTCGCCGAAGAGGCGCCGGGCCTGCTGGCGGAGCTGCGCAACGCGCGCGCCGCCGGCGCGGCCGAGCGCTTCCGGCGCGCGGCCCACTCGCTCAAGAGCAACAGCAGCACCTTCGGCGCCACCGGGCTGGCGGACCTGGCGCGCGCACTCGAACTCGGCGGCATTCCGCCGGACGACAGACCGATCGACGTGCTGGCGCTAGAGATCGACACCACGCTCGCGGCCTTGCAGGCCCTGGCACGGCAATGAGCGCCGGCGCGACGCTGCCCGAGGCCGGGCATTTCGGACGCTTCCAGGTGCTCGCCGCCGAGCGCCGCTTGCAGGTCGAAGGCCAACCCGTGGCGCTCGGCAGCCGCGCCTTCGACCTGCTGGCCGCGCTGGTCGCGCGCCGCGACCGCGTGGTGCCGAAAGAAGAGCTGATCGAAGTGGTGTGGCCCGGCCTGGTGGTCGAGGACAACAACCTCCAGGTGCAGATCTCGGCCTTGCGCAAGGTGCTGGGTGCGGGCGCGATCGCCACGGTGCCGGGGCGCGGTTACCAGTTCACGGTGGCCGCGGTGCTGCCGAACGCGCCGGCGGTGCCGCCGGCCGCCGTGCCGGTGCGCGCGCCTGTCGGCGGCACGCCGCGCGCCTCACGCTTGCTGGTGGCCGACGACAACAAGGTCAACCGGCTGTTGCTGTGCCGCTCGCTCGAACTGATGGGGCACGAAGTCGCCAGCGCCGACAACGGCCGCAGCGCGCTCGAGAAGCTGCGCAGCGAGCGCTTCGACC
>JANYFX010000220.1 GCA_025359585.1 Rhizobacter sp.
GGAAAGAAAAAAGCACCTGAGTCTTGCGACCCAAGTGCTTGATTCATTTCGAGTTTTATGGCTCCCCGACCTGGGCTCGAACCAGGGACCTACGGATTAACAGTCCGGCGCTCTACCAACTGAGCTATCGAGGAACAGCCTCAAATTATAGCCAGCTTTTCGACGTGCCTTAGATGTCGATCTGCACCGAGGCCCGCACCGTGCGTGGCGCCAGTGGGTAGAGGTAGGCGTGACCGAACTGGTAGGGCGATTCGCGCCAGGCGCGTTTGTCGAACAGGTTGTCGATGCCGACGCGCCAGGTCCAAAGCTGCGCACCCCGTTTGCTCTCGTACCGCGCCGCCGTGTCGACGCGCGTGTAGCCCGGAATGCTCACGCTGTTGTCCGGCAGCACCGCGCGCTGGCTCTCGTGGGTGGCGTTGGCCTGCAGCGTCAGGCCGGGCAACTGCGGCACGCTGTAGGCCGCTTGCAGCCTGAGCGTGCGCGCGGGCACGTTGGTGGGTTCCAGGCCGTTGTCGAGCCGGGCGTGCAGCCATTGCGTGCCGGCGCGCAAGGTCCAGCCGCCGGCGTGGACCGCGCCGGTGGCCTCGACGCCGCGATGACGCTCGTTGCCCACCACCTCGCGCGTGCAGGTGTTGTCCAGATCGCAGGTGCCGACGTCGGCGAAGTTCGGCCGTTCGATGTCGAACCACGCCACGCCCCACTCGAAGCGCTCGCTCGACCCCTTCAGCCCGAGCTCGACTTGCCGGCTCTTCAGCGTGGGCAGCGCCACGCCCGGGTTGTTGTAACGCGGCCGGTTCGGCGTCACTTCCGATTCCACGCCTTTGCCCCAACTGGCATAGGCCAGTTGATCGGGCGCGAAGGCGTAGCTCAGCGCGAGCCAGGGTGTGCCGAAGGCCTGGCTGTAGCCGGTGGCACGCGAACCGTCGGTGCGCACGCTTTCGCGCGCGAGGCGGGTGTGGCGCAGGCCGAGCCAGGCGGTGAGGTCGCGGGTGAGTGAGATCGCGTCTCGTGCATACAACTCGGTCGAGCGTTCGTCGCGGTTGGTGTTCTCGTCGGTCAGCGACGGGTCGGCCGGCGTGACCAGCGTGCCGCCCACGTTGCCAGTGCCGACGTAGTTGTAGGCCTGCTGCTGAAAACGGTTGCGCACCGTGCTGCGCAAGACGCCGACGGTCAGTGCGTGGGTCAGCGGGCCGGTCTGCAGCTTGCCTTGCAGCGACAGGTCGATCGCGTCGCTGCGGCGGCGTTCGTTTTCGCTGCGGAAGTCGTACAGGTCGTAGGTGCCGTTCGGGCAGTAGCGGTCGGCGTAGTAGGTGCCGTCGGTGTCGGTGCAGCCGAAGGGGAATGCGAGCCGGTCGTCGGTGCGGAGCTGTTGTGTGGCGGCGTGCGCAATGAAGCGCCAGTCGTTGCCGAGCTTCTGTTGCCAGCGCAGTGATGCGGTCGTGGCCTTGAAGACCACCGGCAGTGACCACGGCTGGTTGTTCAGGTTCAGGCGAGGGTCGCCGGGCTCGGGCACCGTGCTGCCGAGCAGGCTGAAGCCCGGCTGGCTGGGTTGCGAGCGGCGGCTGGTTTCGACTTCGGCCTCGATCAGCGTGTCGGGGCTGACGCGCCAATCGGCGGCCAGCGCGAACAGTGATCGTTCTCCCTTGGCCGCCTTCAGTTGCGGATCGAGGTGCGCCGCGGCGGCGTTCAGGCGCACCCCGAAAGCCTGGCCTTCACCGAAACGCTGGCTCAGGTCGAGCGCGCCGGTCACGCTGCCGGCTTGGCGCCATTCGAGCGAGGCAGAACGCAGCGGTGCATCGGTGGGCCGCTTGACGACGAAGTTCACCAGCCCCCCGGGCGCGCTGGTGCCGGCCTGCATGCCGCTCGTTCCCTTGAGGATTTCGACGCGTGACTTGTTGTCGAGAGGTATCGGCGTTTCGGCGTTGATCGGCAGCCCGTCGCGCCGGTAGTTGAAGCGGTTGTCGATGACGAAGCCACGCACCGTCAGGTAGTCGACATAACCTTCGCTGTTGTACGCGTCGCTGATGCCGGGGTCGAAGTTGACCAGGTCCGAGAGGCGGCGGGCGCCGCTGTCCTTGAGTTGCTCCGACGTGAACACGCTGGCTTGCAGCGGGGTCTTCGCCAGTGGGATGTCGCCCCAACCGCCCACGCTCACCGGCGGCGCGATGCGGCCCGTGACGACGATCGGTTCAAGCTGGGTCGCTGCAGTTTGTGCGCAGGCTTGTGTGGCCACCAACAATGCAGCGGCCGTGATCGGAGAGAGTGTGAAGAGCGTGAGTTGTGCCATCGTGGATTCCGTTTGCGATGGCAGGTCGGCGGGCCGAAGCCGCCACAGAACGTGACGGTTTGCTGGCCATGCTTCCCTGCGTGAGGATTACCTCAATCTCCTTTCGGAGACTTTGAAGCTCTTGCGAGCTTCAAACAGGTTCAAAGGGACTTTCTCAGTCGAGCCGAACGAAGCCAAAAGCTTCGAGCGGATCAACACCCCTAGCGAATGCCACGCGCCGAAGCGCGCAGCGGGCGGATTATGACTCAGTGATCGGCGCGACGCCGAGTGCCCTGTGCAGGCGCGGGCTGGTGGTCGTGTATTCGAGGTGCACCGGCTTGCCCGGGAACACGTGCGCAGCGGCGCCGAAGGCCGCGAGCGCGGCCTCGTGAAAGCCGCACAGGATCAGCTTCTTCTTGCCCGGGTAGGTGTTCACGTCACCCACGGCGAAGATGCCGGGCACGCTGGTCTCGAACCTCTCGGTGTCGACGACGAGTTGTTTGCGTTCGAGCGCCAGGCCCCAGTCGGCGATGGGGCCGAGCTTGGGGCTCAGGCCGGTGAGCACGATCAACGTGTCGAGCGGCAACGCGTGGGTGTTGCCGTCGGCGGTGGCGATTTGCAGTGCCGTCAGCCGGCCTTCGGCTTGTTCGATGCCGATCGTCTGGGCGGCGACGAATTGAAGCTGCTGTTGCGCGCGAAGCTGGCGCACGGCATCGATGGTCACCACCGCCGCCTTGAACTCGTCGCGGCGGTGCATCAGCGTGACGCTCGCCTGCTGCTTCGAGAGTGCGAGCGCGCATTCCAGCGCTGCGTCACCGTCGCCGATGACCACGACACGTTGGCCGGCCAGCGATGTTGAGGGCGCGTTGTAGAAAAGTTGCTTGCCTTCGAAGGAACCGAGCCCCTCGATCTTCAAGCGGCGCGGCTGAAACGAGCCGACACCGCCCGCGATGAAGACCGTCTTCGCGAGCAGCGTCGTGCCCGCCGAGGTCTCGATCAAAAAGCGCCCATCGGCCTGCCGTTGCACGCCGTTGACCTGCTGGCCGAGATGGAACGGTGTGTTGAACGGTTCGATCTGCTTCAGCAGCCGATCCACCAGCTCGCGCCCGCTGCACACCGGCGTGCCGGGAATGTCGTAGATCGGCTTGTCGGCGTAGAGCTCGATGCACTGGCCGCCGGGCTCCGGCAGCGAGTCGATCACGTGGGCCCTGATCTCCAGCAGTCCGAGCTCGAACACCTGGAACAGGCCGACCGGCCCGGCGCCGATGACGACGGCATCGGTCTCGATCAGCGCAGGGGTGTCGCCGCTGGCTGCCACGCGGCCTACTTGATCAGTTCGCCGAGCTTGCCGGTCTTGTCTTTCCAGTCATCGGCGTCGGGCTGCGGGGCCTTGCGCTTGGTGATGCTGGGCCAGTTCTTGGCCAAGTCGGCGTTGAGCTTGATCATGTGCTGCTGGTCGCCCGGCACGTCTTCTTCCGGCACGATCGCGTTGACCGGGCATTCGGGAATGCACACGGCGCAGTCGATGCACTCGTCGGGGTCGATCGTGAGGAAGTTCGGGCCTTCGCGGAAGCAGTCGACCGGGCACACGTCCACGCAGTCGGTGTATTTGCAGCGGATGCACGATTCGAGGACGACGTGGGTCATGGCAGGGCTCTTGGATGGTTGGGGCGGCGGCTCACTGCACTGGGCCGACGACAAGGCTAAGGATTTTAGGGCTTCACGCTCGCCGTGACCGCGGTGGGGCTGGCGAGCGCCGTTGTGATGGCGGGGATGTCAAATGGTGCGGCGCCTGCACCAACGGTCACGACGGTGGGGCGGCCGGCGTGCACCACGGTGGCATCGCCCAGCGCATCGACGCGGTGATCGCTGTGCAATTGGTCGGGCCAGCCGGCGCGCGAGACCACGCTCGCGGGTGTGTCGGCGGGCCAGCCGGCCGCGATCAGGCGGCGCGACAAGGCCGCGAGTTGTTTGCCGGCCATGTAGAAAACTTCGGTGTCGGCGGTGCGTGTGGCCGTCAGCGCACCTTCGCGTGTCATCGCCGTCGTCAGGCTCACGCTGCGGCCGCTGCCACGGCGGGTGAGCGGGCGCAACGTGCTTGCGGCGGCGGCGACGGCGGCTGTCACGCCGGGCACCACTTCGCACGAGATGCCGGCTGCGGCCAAGGCTTCGAGTTCTTCTTCGAGCCGGCCGAACACGCTCGGGTCGCCGCCCTTCAGCCGCACGACCATGTTCACTTCACGCGCGTGTTTGACGAGCAGCGCG
>JANYFX010000500.1 GCA_025359585.1 Rhizobacter sp.
AGCCGGTTGTCGGTCTCGCGGCGGCGAAGCCGAGCACGAACTGGAGCAGATCGCCGAGCAGATCGCCGCTGCGAACGAACAGGGTGAAGTGCTGTCCGCGCAGGCCGAAGAGCAGGCAGGCAATCTGCCGACTTTCGAAGACGCGGTGCGTGCGGCGCAGAACGTGGCCAACCAGCAGCGCACGCAGGTCGCGGCGGTGCAGCAGCAGATCCAGGTGCTGGCCTCGGAAAGCCGCAACGTCGAAGACCAGCGCCGCCAGTTCAATGCGCGCCGCGAAAAACTGAGCGCCGAAAAAGGCCAGCTCGCCGCGCCCGATCTCGACCGCCTGGCCGAGCTGAAGCGCCAATTCGGCAGCGCCGAAGAAACGCAGGCCGTGGCCGACGCGCGCCTGCAGTCGCTCAATGAAGAAGTGCCGGCACTCGACGAACAGCGCCGCGCGAAGCAGGACAGCGTCAACGCCGAAGGTGGCACACAGGCCGACCTGAGTGCGCGCCTGGAAGCGCTGCGCGCGTTGCAGGAAAAAGTGCAGACCGAAGGCAAGCTCAAGCCCTGGCTCGCGAAACACGGGCTCGATACGCTGCAAGGTTTGTGGACCCGCATCCACATCGAATCGGGTTGGGAGACCGCACTCGAAGCCGCGCTGCGCGAACGCATGGGCGCGCTCGAAGTCGGCCGCCTGGAAACTGTGCGTGCCTTTGCCAGCGATGCGCCGCCCGCCAAGCTCGCGTTCTACACGCCACCGCAAGCGGCGATCGCGAACACGCACCAGACGCTGCCCAAACTCAGCGACCTGCTGCGCCTGAGCGATGCCGGCCTGAAGGCCTTGTTGAACGACTGGCTCGAAGGTGTATACACCGCCGCCCACATCGACGAGGCGCTCGGCGCACGCGGCAAGCTGACCCACGGCGAAGTGATCATGACGCGCGACGGCCATGCCGTCAGCCAATACGCCGTCAGCTTCTATGCCCCGGACTCCGAACAGGCCGGCATGCTGGCCCGCGCGCAGGAGATCGAGAACCTGGAGCGCCAGTTGCGCGCGCAGGTGCTGATCGCCGAGGAGTCGCGCAGTGCGCTCGTGCGGGCCGAAGCGGCCTACACCGACGCCTCGCAGCGCCTGATCGGCGTGCGCCGCGAAGCGGGTGAAGCGCAAACGCGCGCGCACCAGCTGCAGGTCGAACTGCTGCGTTTGTCGCAGCTCGCCGAAGCCAGCAGTCTGCGGCGCGGCCAGCTCGATGAAGAGCTGGCCGAGGTCGATGCCCAGCTTGAAGAACTGGCCGAACGCAGTGCGACTGGCGAAGCGCGTTTCGAAGAACTCGACATGCAGCTCGCGACCACGCAGGAGCGCCATGCCGAGTTGGACGAAGCGGTGATCAACGCCGAGCGCAAGCTGGCCGAAACGCGCGAACAACTGCGCGCGCTGGAGCGCCAGTCGCAGGAAGCGCAGTTCTCTTCACGCGCACTGGCAGCACGGCGCGGCGAATTGCTGCGGGGCATCGAGACCGCGGCGCAGCAACTGGCCGGCAACGAACAGTCGGGCGCGCAGCTCAACGAAGAACTGGTGCGCCTGACCGACGTGGCCGCGCAGGCCGGCCTGCAGACCGCGCTGGCCTTGAAGCTGGAGCGCGAAGCCGCGCTCGGCGCCAAGCGCAGCGAGTACGACGACCTGACGATGCGCCTGCGCCGCGCCGACGAACAGCGCCTGCAGCACGAACAAAGCCTGCAGCCGCTGCGCGACCGCATCGTCAAGCTGCAGCTCGAAGAGCAGGCGGCCCAGCTCGGTGGTGCGCAGTACCTCGACCAGCTCGTCGCTGCCGCTGTGGACTTCGAAGCACTGTCGGCCAGCATCGAGTCCAGCGGCGTCAGGCTCGCTGGCCTGCAAACCGAGATCGACCGCATCAACCGCGAGATCAACGCGCTCGGCGCCGTGAACCTGGCCGCGCTCGACGAGCTGACGGCCTCGCGCGAGCGCAAGAGCTTCCTCGATGCGCAGAACGCCGACCTGATCGAAGCGATGACCACGCTCGAAGACGCGATCCACAAGATCGACCTGGAAACGCGCGACCTTTTGGCCAGCACCTTCAACCAGGTCAACGAACACTTCGGCCGCATGTTCCCGAGCCTGTTCGGCGGCGGCAACGCGCGCCTGGTGATGACGGGCGACGAGATCCTCGACGCCGGCGTGCAGGTGATGGCGCAGCCACCGGGCAAGAAGAACGCCAGCATCCACCTGCTGTCGGGCGGTGAAAAGGCGCTGACCGCCATCGCCCTCGTCTTCGCGATCTTCCAGCTGAACCCGGCGCCGTTCTGTTTGCTCGACGAAGTGGACGCGCCGCTCGACGACGCCAACACCGAGCGTTACGCCAAGCTCGTCAAAGAGATGGCGCTGGGCACGCAGTTCCTGTTCATCAGCCACAACAAGATCGCGATGGAGATGGCCGAGCAGCTGATCGGCGTGACCATGCAGGAGCAGGGCGTGTCGCGCATCGTGACTGTCGACATGGAAGTGGCGGTCGCGTTGGCCGAAGCGGCCTGATCGGCACCCTCATGAGCACCCTGACCATCGCCCTCGCTTCACTAGGTGGTTTGGTGCTGGCCGGTGTGATCGCGCACGGCGCCTGGTCGGCGCGCAAAGCCGGGCCGAAGCGCGCGCTGATCATGGAGCCGCGCCCCGAGCCGCGCGATCCGGTGATGGGTGACGAAGCGGTCGACGCCAGCACCGACCACGCCATCAGCATCGACGGCGACGGCGCCGAGCGCCCGCAACCGCGCGTGCTCGAACGGCGCCAGAACAAGCGCCTCGTGAACCGGCTCGACGCCTTGATCGACGCCATTGCCCCGCTCACGGTCGAAGCGCCGATCAGTGGTGACATGGTGGTGGCGCACCTGCCGACGACCCGGCGTGCCGGTGGCAAGCCGTTCCTCATCGAAGGCCTGAACGCCGAGACCGGCGAGTGGGAAACACCCGCCAGCGGCCAGCGCTACGGCGAGTTCCAGTCGGGTGTGCAGCTCGCCAACCGCACCGGCGCACTCAACGAGATCGAATACTCCGAGTTCGTGCAGAAGGTGCAGGCCTTCGCCGACGGCATCAACGCGATGGCCGATTTCCCCGACATGCTCGAAGCAGTCGCCACGGCACGCGAGCTCGACGCCTTCGCCGGTGACCACGACGCCCAGCTCGCGGTGCACCTGCAAGCACGCTCTGCCGCCTGGAGCGTGGGCTACATCCAGCAGCACGCCGGCCGCCACGGCTTCGTGCCCGGCGTGGTGCCGGGCCGGCTCGTGTTGCCATCCGTCGAAGAAGGCGCGCCACCGGTGCTGACGCTGACCTTCGATTCGCAGGCTGCGCTCGCCGACGACCCGAACCGCGCCGCGGTGCGCGACGTGACGCTGAGCTTCGACGTGCCGCAGACCGACCCGAAGGCCGAGCCTTTCGTCGCCTGGCAGGCCAGCGCGCAGGCGCTGTCGCTGGGCATGGACGCCAGCATCGTCGACGACAACGGCCAGCCGCTCAGCCCCGAAGGTTTCGCCAGCATCGGCCGCGAGCTCGGGCAGTTGTACGAACAGCTCGCCGCGCGCGACATCGCCGCCGGCTCGGCCGCGGCACGACGCCTGTTCAGCTGAGCGGCGCGACCGCGCGCGCCCGGACGGGCCACCCGCATGCGGGTGCCCTTTACAAGCGCAGGGCGGCCGACTCTGCCTATCATTCGCGAGCTCTCAGGGAGATCCGCCCTCATGTCCATGGTCAAGCTGGCGCTGCGCCGCCCCTACACCTTCATCGTGATGGCGATGCTGATCGTGTTGGCCACGCCGTTCGCGCTGCTCAACATGGCGACCGACATCTTCCCGGAAATCAACATCCCGGTCGTCAGCATCATCTGGAACTACAACGGCCTGTCGGCCCAGGAGATGGGCCAGCGCATCGCCGGCCAGAGCGAACGCGGCCTGACGACGACGGTGAGCGACATCGAACACATCGAGTCGACCTCGCTGGCCGGCATCAGCGTCATCAAGGTCTTCTTCCAGCCGACGGCCAACATCCAGACCGCGATCGCCCAGGTCGTCGCTTCGATGCAGACCCAGGTGCGCCAGCTGCCGCCGGGCATCACGCCGCCGCTCGTCATCAAGTACTCGGCCTCCAGCATCCCGGTGGTGCAGCTCGCGCTGTCGAGCCCCACGCTGCCGGAACAGGCGGTGTTCGACAATGCCGTCAACGTGCTGCGGCCGCAGCTGATCACGATCCCGGGAACGGCCGTGCCCTTTCCCTACGGCGGTAAGAACCGGCTGATCTCGGTCGACCTCGACACCGCCGCCATGCAGGCGCGTGGGCTGGCGCCCGCCGACGTGGTCAACGCGATCAACCTGCAGAATCTGATCCTGCCTTCGGGCACCGCCAAGTTCGGGCTGACCGAATACACGGTGCGAATGAACGGCTCGCCCGATGCGATCTCGGGCCTGGGTGACCTGCCGGTGCGCACCGCCGGCAATGCGACCACCTACCTGCGCGACGTGGCCCAGGTGCGTGACGGCTTCTCGCCGCAGACCAACATCGTGCGCCAGGACGGCGCGCGCGGCGTGCTGCTGTCGGTGCTGAAGAACGGCGGCGCGTCCACGCTCGACATCGTCGACAACCTGCGCGCGCTGCTGCCCAAGGTGGCCCAGGTGCTGCCGCAGGACGTGAAGGTCACGCCGCTGTTCGACCAGTCGGTGTTCGTGAAAGCCGCCGTGAAAGGCGTGGTGCTCGAAGCGCTGATCGCCGCCGCGCTGACCGCCGCGATGGTGCTGCTCTTCCTCGGCAACTGGCGCAGCACGCTGATCATCGCGCTGACGATTCCGCTGTCGATCCTGGCGTCGATCCTGGTGCTCAAGATGCTCGGCGAAACGCTGAACCTGATGACGCTCGGCGGCCTGGCCTTGTCGGTCGGCATTCTCGTGGACCAGGCGATCGTGACGATCGAGAACATCGAGCGCCACATCCACATGGGCAAGCCCATCGAAGACGCGATCGATGTCGGTGCCGGCGAGATCGGCGTGGCGGCTTTCGTCTCCACGCTGTGCATCTGCATCGTGTTCGTGCCGATGTTCTTCCTGTCGGGTGTGGCCCGTTTCCTGTTCGTGCCGCTGGCCGAAGCGGTGGTGCTGGCGATGATCGCGTCCTACCTGCTGTCGCGCACGCTGGTTCCCACGCTGGTGCTGCTGCTGATGGGCAACGTGAAACCCGAGCCCGAAGGCGCGCGCCCGAGCCTGCTGCAGCGTGTCTACCGCGCCTTCGACCGCCGCTTCGAGCGCGTGCGGCGTGCCTACACGCTGGCGCTGTCGGCCCTGCTCGCGCAACGCCGTGGTTTCGCGCTCGCGTTCATGGGCTTCTGCCTCGCCTCGTGTCTGCTCTACCCGGTGCTCGGGCGCGACTTCTTCCCGAGCGTCGACGCTGGCCAGATCCGCTTGCACATGCGCGCGCCCACCGGCACGCGCATCGAAGAAACGGCGCGGCTGGCCGACGCCGTCGAAGCGGTGATCCGCGAGATCATTCCGAAGGAGCAGTTGGAGACGATCCTCGACAACCTCGGCGTGCCCAACAGCGGCATCAACCTGTCGTACAGCAACGCCGGCACGATCGGCACGCTCGATGGCGAGATCCTGATGTCGCTGCGCGAAGGCCACGACCCGACCGATCAATTCGTCTCGCGCCTGCGCGCCGAGTTGCCCAAACGTTTTCCCGGCATCGAGTTCTTCTTCCAGCCGGCCGACATCGTCACGCAGATCCTGAACTTCGGTCTGCCGGCCGCCATCGACGTGCAGTTCACCGGCGCCAACGTCGCGGCCAACGCGCGCCTCGCCGCCGAGCTGACGCAACAGATCCGACAGGTGCCGGGCGCGGTCGACGCCCACGTGCACCAGCGCCTGAACGCGCCGGTGCTCAACATGCAGATGGACCGCACACGCTTGCAGCAGCTCGGGCTTACCGCGTCCAACGTCGGGCAGAACGTGCTCATCTCGCTGTCGGGCAGCTCGCAGACCGCGCCCGCGTTCTGGCTCAACCCGCAGAACGGCGTGGTCTACAACATCGCGGTGCAGACACCGCAGTACAACGTCGATTCGCTCGACGCCTTGCTCAACATGCCGGTCGGCGCGGGCGGCGCGGGGGGGGCCGCCGGGGCCGGCCCGGGCAGCACGCAGCTGCTCGGCAACCTGGTCGAGGTGACGCCCGCGCAGCAGGTCGCGATCGCGTCGCGCTACAACATCCTGCCTTCCGTCGACGTGTACGTCAGCGTGCAGGGCACCGACCTCGCCAGCGTCGCCGGCAAGGTCGAAAAACTCGTGGATCAGATTCGCCCCAAGCTGCCGCGCGGCAGTCAGGTCGTGATGCGCGGCCAGGTCGAAACGATGCAGGCTTCGTTCCTCGGCCTTGGCGTGGGTCTCGCGATGGCGATCGTGCTCGTGTACCTGCTGATCGTCGTCAACTTCCAGTCGTGGATCGACGCGCTCGTGATCATCGCGGCGCTGCCCGCCGCACTCGCCGGCATCGCGTGGATGCTCTTCATCACCGGCACCACGCTGAGCGTGCCGGCGCTCACCGGAGCGATCATGACGATGGGTGTGGCCACGGCCAACAGCATCCTGCTGATCTCGTTCGCGCGCCAGCGCCAGGAAGACGGCGTGCCGCCGCTGGCCGCCGCGCTCGAAGCCGGCGCCACGCGCATCCGCCCGGTATTGATGACGGCGCTGGCGATGGTCATCGGCATGATCCCGATGGCACTCGGCCTCGGCGAAGGCGCGGAGCAGAATGCGCCGCTCGGCCGTGCGGTGATCGGCGGCCTGATCTTCGCGACCGTTTCCACGCTCTTCTTCGTGCCGGTGGTGTACGCCGCCGTGCACCAGCGCCTCGCCCGCCGCAAGGCGGCACGCTCCGCGTCCGCAACCCCCGTCCTTCCCCGCCCGCAGGAGACCTGAACCGATGACCGAGCAACGACACTCGGCCCTGGGCTTGCACCCCATCGAGGCCGACGCCGGTGAAGAGCACGTCGAGCTGCTCAAGCGCCGCCAGATCGTGCGCCGCACGAAGATCGCTGCGCTGATCGTGCTGGTGCTGCTGGCGCTGGGTGCCGGCCGCACTGTGCTCAGCCGCATGGCCAACGCGCGCTCCCTCGAAGCCGGCGCGACTGAATACGCCAAGCAGTACGTGCGCACCACGCAGGCCCGGCGCGGCGGTTCGGGCCAGACCCTGGCGCTGCCGGGTACCTTGCAGGGCTTCGTGCAAGCGCCGATCGCGGCGCGCGCCAGCGGTTACCTGAAACGCTGGACCAAGGACATCGGCAGCCGGGTCGAAAAGGGCGAGTTGCTCGCCGAGATCGAAACCCCCGAGATCGACCAGCAGCTCACGCAGGCGATCGCGGCGCGCGAGCAGGCCGCATCAAGCCTGGCGCTCGCGAAAAGCACGGTCGAACGCTGGGAAGGCCTGCGCAAGAAGGACGTGGTCTCGCAGCAGGATCTGGAAGAACGCCGCAGCGCCGTCGCGCAATCGCAGTCGAACGTCGCCGCGGCCGACGCCAACGTGCAGCGGCTGCGCCAGCTCGAAGGTTTCAAGCGCATCGTCGCGCCCTTCGCCGGCGTGATCACAAAGCGCAACGTCGATGTCGGCGACCTGATCGACGCCGGCGGCGCGGCGTCGCGGCCGCTCTTTCTGCTGGCGCAGACCGACCCGCTGCGGGTGTACGTGAGCGTGCCGCAGGCCTACGCGCAGCTCGTCAAGCCCGGGCAGTCGGTCGTCGTCACGCAGAGTGAACTGCGCGGCCAGAAGTTCAGCGGCCAGGTCGCGCGCACCTCGGCGTCGATCGACACCGCCACGCGCACGATGCAGGTCGAGATCGCCTTGCCCAATGCCGATGGCCGCCTCTTGCCCGGCGCTTATGTACAGGTGGCGTTGCCGCTGCAGGCCAGCGGCGGGCTGACGGTCGCGACCAACACGCTGCTGTTCCGCGCCGAAGGAACGATGGTCGCGGTGGTCGATCCGCAAGGCCGTGTCACGCTGCGCCGTGTCTCGGTCGGGCGCAACTATGGCGAAGCCTTCGAGGTGCTCGACGGTGTGACCGAAGCCGAGCGCATCGTGCTCAACCCGCCCGACTGGATGGCCGATGGCCAGACCGTCGCGCTGGCGCCGCCCGAGCCGGCGGCGCCCGGCGCATCGGGCGCGGCTGCGGCCGCCAGCGCCGGCCCGACCAAGGCGCCGCTGTGAGCCTGAGACCGGCGCTGCTCGCCGTCTGCGCTGCGCTGCTGGGTGGCTGCGTCGCCGGCCCCGATTACAAGAAGCCCATGCTCGACATGCCCGCCGCGTGGAAGGTCGAAGCGCCGTGGCGCGAGAGCCGGCCCGACGACGCGGCGCCCAAGGGCACGTGGTGGCAGCGCTTCGGCGATCCGCAGCTCGATGCATTGGCACAGCAGGCGCTGGCCAACAACCCGACGCTGGTGCTGGCCAATGCCCGCCTGACGCAGGCGCGGGCCACGCTCGCGGCCACGTCGGCCAGCGTGTTGCCGCAGATCGGCATCGGTGCGCGCGCCTCGCGCCAGAAAACCTCGGCGAACCGGCCGCTGTCGAACTACGCCAGCCCGAATTTTTCGACGGTGCAGAACGAGCTGAGTCTCGTGATGTCGGTCAACTACGAAGTCGATCTGGCGGGCAGGGTGCAACGCTCGGTCGAAGGCGCGCGCGCTTCGCTCGATCAGTCGGCGGCCGACTTCGAGAACACGCGCCTGCTGCTGACCGCCGATCTGGCGACGAACTACTTCAACCTGCGCGCGATCGACACCGAGCTCGACGTGCTGCGCCGAGCCATCGCGCTGCAACGCCGCTCGCTCGAACTCGTCAACGCGCGCCACGAGCTCGGCGCCGCGACCGGGCTCGACGTCGCCCAGCAGCAAGCGCTGCTCGACGCGACGCTGGTGCAGGTCGACGTGCTGGCGCGCCAGCGCGGCCAGTACGAACACGCGGTCGCCACGCTCGCCGGCATTCCCGCGCCGAGCTTCACGCTCGCGGCCGAGCTGCGCGAGCTGACGCCGCCGCCGGTGCCGCTCGGCGTGCCGTCGGACGTGCTCGAACGCCGGCCCGACATCGCCTCGGCCGAGCGTGCGATGGCCGCCGCGAACGCGCAGATCGGCGTCGCCAGCGCGGCCTACTACCCGAGCATCCTGCTGGCGCCGAATTACGGTGTCGACAGTCGCACGCTCGCAAGCCTGTTCGACGCGCCGAGCCTCTTGTGGTCGGTCGGCGTGTCGGCCGCTCAGGTGTTGTTCGACAACGGCCGCATCAACGCGAACGTCGAGTTCGCGCGTGCCGGCCACGCTGCGGCCACTGCCAATTACCGGCGCGTGGTGCTGGTGGCGATGCAGGAGGCCGAAGACGGCATCACCGGCCTGGCCGCGCTCGACCGCGCCGCTGCGCAGGCGCGCACCGCGGCCGCCACCGCGGCGCGTGTGCTCGACATGGCGACCGCGCGCTACGAAGGCGGTGCGTCGGCCTACTTCGATGTCATCACCGCGCAGCAGGCCTTGCTGGCGAGCGAACGCCAGTCGGCCCAGCTGCTCGGGCAGCGCCTGCTGACCTCGGTGTTCCTCGTCAAGGCGCTCGGCGGCGACTGGCAGCGCACCGCGCTGGCGGCGGCGAAAGGCAGCACTGCGGAGTGAAGCGGGCCGCGACGCGTCAGGCGGTGCCGGTGGCCGGTTTCCACTTCGCGTCCTTGATCTCGATGACGCAGGCGTGCGCGCCGGCGCCAGCGAGGTTCTCGGTCGTGTGGGTCACGGCGTCTTCCCAGAAGATCACTCCGGCCGGCACGTCCAGCACCTTGGCCTTGCCCGTGTCGTCGGTGAGGCGCAGCTTGAGCGGCGTGAGTTGCACAGTCACATGCGCAGGGTGCCAATGCTTGCCGACACCGCACACGCCGCTGCCCGATGTGCTGGCGTAGTCGAGCACGCGCACGCGGTCGTTCTCGAACACGATGCGGAAGTTGCGCGGGTCGACCTTGGCGGCGTCCTGCGCCAGCGCTTCGGGCGCGACGCCGAACGCGCCGAGCAGCGCCACCAGTTGGCGGCGCGAGAGAGTCGAGGTGTGCATGAGGCTTCTCCTTTTGGGTCTACATCTGTCGAAACAAGGGGTGATAGGGCTCGCTCACGGTGCATGCCCGCAGAGCGACGCACAGGCCGATTCGTGGCATGGAACGCCGCCACACGCGCCGGCAGGCTCCGCGCTCCCGGCCGCGCCGACGAAACCCGTCAAACCGGGTGTGAGTCGCCTTGCGCGCCTGTCTACACTTCGGGCCATGCCCGAAAAAGAAGCTTCCCGACGCGCGGCGGAATTGCGCGAGCGACTGCAGCGCGAGGCGCACCGTTACTACGTGCTCGACGAGCCGCAGATTCCCGATGCCGAGTACGACCTCTTGTTCCAGGAACTGCAGGCGATCGAGGCCGCGCACCCGGAACTGCTGAGCGCCGATTCGCCGACGCAGCGTGTGATCGGCAAGGTGCTCGACGGTTTCAAGGCCGTTCGGCACACCGTGCCGATGCTGTCGATCCGCACCGAGACCGACACCGAGAGCAGCGGTGCCGTCAGCTTCGACGCGCGCGTGCGCCGTGAGCTGGCGCTGACCGAGACCGATCCGCCGGTCGAATACGCGGCCGAACTCAAGTTCGACGGCCTCGCGATCAATCTGCGCTACGAGCTCGGCGTGCTGGTGCAGGCCGCGACGCGTGGCGACGGCGAAAAGGGCGAAGACGTGACGCAGAACATCCGCACGATCGTGCAGATCCCGCTGCGGCTGCAGGGTGCCGATGCGCAGGTGCTCGAAGTGCGCGGCGAGGTCTACATGCGGCGTGACCAGTTCGATGCGATGAACGAACGCCAGCGCGAGCTGATCGCAGGGGGCGCGAAGAACGAGAAGACCTTCGTCAACCCGCGCAATGCCGCCGCCGGCGCGGTGCGCCAGCTCGACCCGGCGATAGCCGCGAAGCGCCCGCTGAGTTTTTTCGCCTATGGCCTCGGCGACGTTCAGGGCTGGGAGATTCCCGAGACGCACAGCGGCCTGCTGGATGCGCTGGCCGCGATGGGCCTGCCGGTGTGCGTCGACCGGGCGGTGGTGCAGGGCGCCGAAGGGCTGGTCGCTTTCCACGCGGCGATGGGGGCGAAGCGCGACGCCTTGCCTTTCGACATCGACGGTGTTGTCTACAAGGTCAACGCCCGCGCGCTGCAGCAGCGGCTGGGTTTCGTCACGCGCGAGCCACGGTGGGCGGTGGCGCACAAGTACCCGGCGCAGGAGCAGATGACGGTCGTGCGCGACATCGACATCCAGGTCGGCCGCACCGGCAAGCTCACGCCGGTCGCCAAGCTCGAGCCGGTGTTCGTCGGCGGCACGACGGTCAGCAATGCGACGCTGCACAACGAAGACGAAACCCGACGCAAGGACGTGCGCGTGGGCGACACGGTGATCGTGAGGCGCGCCGGCGATGTGATCCCCGAGGTCGTGGGCGTGGTGCTGGAGCGCCGGCCGGCGAACGTGGGCGAGCCCTTCGATCTCTACAAGAGGCTGAACGGCCAATGCCCGATCTGCGCCAGCGCGATCGCGCGCGAAGAAGGCGAGGTCGACTGGCGTTGTTCGGGTGGTTTGTATTGCCCGGCGCAGCGCAAGCAGGCGATCCTGCACTTCGCGCAGCGGCGCGCGCTCGACATCGAAGGGCTGGGCGACAAGCTCGTCGACCAGCTGGTCGATGCCGGCTTGATCCGCACCTTGCCGGAGCTCTACACGCTGGGTCTTGCCAAACTCAGTGAACTCGACCGCATGGGCGAGAAGAGTGCCGTGAACCTGCTGGCCGGGCTCGAAGGCAGCAAGCGCACGACGCTCTCGCGTTTCATCTACGGCCTGGGCATACGCCACGTCGGCGAGACCACCGCGAAGGATCTGGCGAAGCACTTCGGCGGCATCGACCGGGTGATGAACGCCAGCCTGGAGCAGTTGCTCGAAGTCAACGACGTGGGTCCGATCGTGGCGCAAAGTGTTCGCACCTTCTTCGACCAGCCGCACAACCGCGAAGTGGTCGAACAACTGCGTGCCGCCGGCTTGGGCTGGGACGAGAACGATGGCACCGCCGACACGATGCCGAAGCCCTTGCTCGGCAAGACCTTCGTGCTAACCGGCACGCTGCCGACGCTGTCGCGCGACGACGCGAAAGACCGCATCGAAGCGGCCGGCGGCAAGGTCAGCGGCTCGGTCTCGAAGAAGACGCACTTCGTCGTGGCCGGCGCAGAAGCCGGCAGCAAGCTCGACAAGGCGCGCGAGCTCGGCATCACTTTGCTCGACGAAGAAGGCCTGCTCGCGTTGCTGGCGGCGCCGGCGGTCTGATGGACGAAGCCTCGTTTGCCCCCTGGCTCGCGCTGCAGCGGGCGCAAGCCGACGCGCCGCCTGTGTCGCCGCGTGAAACGCTGTGGCTCGACGTTGCGAGCGTGCAGGTCGGCAGCATCGAGCCGGCTCTTGCGCGACGCCTGCTCGCGGCCGGGATGCCTCTGCGCCAGGCCCCCGACGGCTGGCATGTGAGCGGCGAGGGCGACGTAGCGCTGGCGCAGATCGCGCAGTGGCTGAACATGAACGCACTCGGCGGCCGATGGCGTGACGAGTTGCTGGCGGTGGCCGATGCCCAGGGCCGGGTGGTCGGCCACATCGAACGCGCCGCCGTTCGACCGCTCGGCATCACCACCTTCGCCGTGCACCTCGTCGCCCATGCCGAACAAGGCGGGACCTGGGTGCAACAGCGAGCGCTCGACAAGGCCACCGACCCGGGCCTGTGGGACACGGCGATGGGTGGCCTCGTGGCGGGCGGCGAAACGGTGACGCAGGCGCTGGAACGCGAAACCTGGGAAGAGGCCGGCTTGCATGTGAACGAACTGCGCGATGTGGCCGCGCTCGGGCGCATCACGATCCGCCGGCCAGTCGACGCGCACGGCTACATGGTGGAGCACATCGACGTGTTCGAGGCGACCTTGCCGATCGGGTTGGTCCCGGTGAACCAGGACGGTGAGGTGCTGCGCTTCGAGCGCATCGAGCACGCACCGCTGCGCGAGCGGCTGATGCAGGGCAAGTTCACGCTCGAAGCGTCGTTGATCCTGGGGCGCTGGCTGCAGGAGTGAGCTGCGGCGGGAGCTTCAAGCTTTCGGCGGCCAACTGTCCCAGGCGCTGGCAGCGACCGGCTCGCCCCAGAGGTCGATCAGGGCGGCCGTTCCCGCATGGGCGCGTTGTGCCGCGTCGCCACGCACATACGCCAGCGCCACGCATGCATGGGCTTTCGGGCTCCAGCCGACCGATGACAACTCACCCGCCGCTTGGCCGGCGATGCTCAGCGCTTCGCCGCCCCAGGCGTAGTGATGCGGCGAATTCAGGACGACGGTGACGAGCTTCTTGCGCAAGGGTTGGCCTTGTGCCTTCAGCAGCGCCGCCTTGCCGATGAAGTCGGCGGTCTTGTCGAGCTTGACCGCGAGGGTGAGCCCGGCCTCGAACGGTGTTTCGTCGGGCCCGAGTTCCGCACCCCAGGCGCGCCGGCCGGCTTCGATGCGCAAGGCGTCGAGCGCGTAGTAGCCGGCGTCTTTCAGGCCGAGATCGGTGCCGGCTTCGTGCAGCGCCAGGTACACGTGGCGTGCCATCTCGACCGGCACGTAGAGCTCGAAACCCGGCCCGCCGACGTAGCTCATGCGCGCGGCGCGCACGCGTGCGAAACCGACATCGATCTCGCGGGTGTGGGAGAACTTGAGTGACTCCGGCGACAGATCGTCCGGGCTCACGCGGGCGAGCAACTCGCGCGCTTTCGGGCCCATCACCGAGAGGACGGAGAACATCGCGCTCACGTCGGTGAGGATCGCGTGTTCGGTGAGCGCAATGTGGCGGCTGATCCAGTCCATGTCGCGCGTGGTCTGCGCCGAACCCGTGACGATCAGGAAACGATCGTGCTTCTCGCGGATCACCGTCAGGTCGCTTTCGAAACCGCCACGCTCGTTGAGCATCGCCGTGTAGACCATCTTGTTCGGCGGAATATCGATCTCGTTCGCGCACAGGCGCTGCAACACCGCCAGCGCATCTCGACCTTGCAGCAGCAGCTTCGAGAACGAAGTCTGGTCGTAGAGCGCCACGGTTTCGCGCGTGGCGCGTTGTTCTTCGATCACCCAGTCGAGCCACTGCGGGCGGCCGAGACCGTGGGCCGCGTCGGGCGCGCCCAGGGGCTTGAAATAGTTCGCGCGCTCCCAGCCGTATTTGCTGCCGAAGACCGCGCCTTTCGCACCGAGCCGGTCGTACAGCGGCGACGTGCGAAGCGGCCG
>JANYFX010000289.1 GCA_025359585.1 Rhizobacter sp.
CCGCTGTTCATCCCGGTGCTTCCGGCCGGGCGCACGCTGAGCCTGCCGTTCGCACTGGTGGCGCCGGTCGACTCCGACAACGAGTACATCGAGGCCGAAGTCTGGCCCGCCATCTCCGATTCGGCGGCCGATCTGAACAGCGTGTTCGGCGGCGGCGTGGGGCGCTCCAACCGGGCTTTCGCATTCGGCCGCGAGCGCGCTCAAGGTGCAGGCGCGCAGTGTTCCAGCGACGGCCTGGACAAGATCATCGACGAGATCATCAAGAATCTGCCGGCCCCGGCGAAGCCGATCGGCGATTGCCTGAACAGCTTCAGCAAGGCCATCGCCGACGCCATCAATGCCGGCAAGTACCAGGTCAAGCAGACCTTCGGCGAGGTCAAGAGCATGGCCTGGTCGATGCTCTTCCGATCCGCGCTCAACGCGCTGGCCGACTGCGAGCCGCGCGCCAAGACGGCCAAGACCCTGAACGACTTGCTGAAGAAATACGACAAGGCCAAAAAGCTGTACGACAAGTGCAACGACAAGTCCAAGAGCAAGGACAGCAAGAAGGGCACCAAGGCCAAGGGCTCGCGCGACCCCAACGACAAGTCGGGGCCGAACGGCGACGGCTCGGCCGCGCACTACCTCGGCGCCGGCCAGCCGCTGAGCTACCGCATCGACTTCGAGAACCAGCCGACCGCCGGCCTGCCCGCAGCCGAAGTGGTGGTCAGCGACGTGCTGGATGCGAGCAAGCTCGACCTGTCCACCCTCACGCTCGGCGAGGTGGCCTTCGGCACGCACACGCTCGTGGTGCCGCCGGGCCTGAGCAGCTACGCAACCACGTATGCGATCGACGCCACGCTGTCGGTCCGGGTGCAGGGCAGCCTGAACCCGGCCACCGGCCTGATCAAGTGGACCTTCGTGTCGATCGACCCGGCGACAGGGCTGCCACCGAGCGACCCGACGCTTGGTTTCCTGCCGCCCGACACCGATGGGGTGAAGGGCCAGGGCCATGTCAACTTCGTCGTGCGGCCGAAGGCCGGCTTGCCCGACGGCAGCGCGTTCTCCAACCAGGCCTCAATCGTCTTCGATGCGAACCCGCCCATCCTCACGCCGACCTGGGTCAACACGCTCGACCTGAGCACGCCGGTCGGCCGGGTGGTGTCGGCAGTGCAGAAGAGCGGCAGCACCGATGTCGACGTGATCTGGGCTGCGACCGATGGTGGCTCGGGCGCGAAGCGCTACACGGTGTCGGTGTCCGACAACGGCGGCGCCTACAGCGAATGGCAGAGCGACGTGAGCACGACCTCGGCCGTGTTCGCCGGCAGCGTCGGCCACCGCTACGACTTCCATGTGGTGGCGACCGATGGCGCGGGCAACACCGAGGCGGCCAAGTCGGCGGCAGAGGCCAGCGTCACCGTGCAGAGCGCGACGGCGGGTGGTGGCGGCGGTGGTGGTGGCGGTTGCACGATCGGCGGGCCGGAGCAGCGCGACGTCTCGCTCGTGCTGCTGGCGCTGGCGGCCTGCGTGGTGCTGTGGCGGCGCCGGCTCAGCGTGCGCTCAGAAACCAGCTCGCCGCGTAGAGCGCCAAGTTGAACCAGGCGTGCAAGGCGACCGGCACCCACAAGCGGCCGCTCTGTTCGAAGCTCGTGCCGAGCAGCAACGAGACAGGGAAGACAGCGAGCGCCAGCAGCGGCGGGTGGGCCCACAAGTGCGCTGCGCTGAACACCACGCTGGTCAGCAGGTTGGCGCCGCTCAGGCCGAAGCGGCGTGCCCCGAACCCGGGCCGCTGCGCCAGCCAGGCTTGCAGCCCGCCGCGAAAGACCAGTTCCTCGGCGCCGGCAAGCAGCAGCAGCAGCGGCACATCGCGCGGCGGCTGTTGCACCGCGAGGCCGTGGCCGCCGCCGGCCAGCCACCACGCCACCGGCAGTGCGGCCACCGCGGCGGCCGTGAACCCGCGCCGCGCGCCGCGTGTCATGGTCGGCGCGGTTTGTACAGCGCCGCAACGAGTGCCGGCCAGCGCGGGTCGCCGTGCAGGCTGTCGAAGCTCGGGTCGTGGCCGATCTGCATCGCGTTCGGGTCGCATTCGCGCAGCGCG
>JANYFX010000298.1 GCA_025359585.1 Rhizobacter sp.
TCTACGTGGGGCTGCAGTTGCCGCTCACGGTCTACCTGCTCGAAGGCTTCTTCGCGCGCATCCCGCAAGACCTGTTCGACGCCGCGAAGATCGACGGTTATTCCGACTTCGAGATCTTCTTCCGCATCGTGCTGCCCGTGGGCATGCCGGCGATCGCGACCACCGTGATCCTGAATTTCATCCAGCTCTGGAACGAGTTCCTGTTCGCGGTGGTGCTGGTCAACGACCCCGGCTCGAGCACGCTGCCGATCGGCATCCGGCGTTTCATGGGCGACTACTTCCAGGACATCGGGATGATCGCCACCGGCATGATGATCGCGGTGATCCCGGTCGTGATCGTCTACGCCTTCTTCTCTGAAAAGCTCATCCAGGGCATGACGGCCGGCGCCGTCAAGTAAGCGCGCCCGCCCCTCTTTCACGCATCGCCCACCGGAGAAAACCTTGGCCGTCGTTCGTCTCGCGAATATCAGCAAACGTTATGCCGGCGCCGTGGCGCCTTCCGTCGACGACGTGTCGTTCACCGTCGCCGACGGCGAGTTCATGGTGCTGCTCGGCCCCTCGGGCTGCGGCAAGTCGACCACGCTTCGCATGATCGCGGGGCTCGAGTCGATCAGCGGCGGCGAGATGAGCATCGACGACCGCGTGGTCAACGACGTGCCGGCGATGGACCGCGACATCGCGATGGTGTTCCAGAGCTACGCGCTCTACCCGCACATGACAGTCGCCGAGAACCTGGCCTTCGGCCTGAAGCGCCGCAAGGTCGACAAGGCGCAGATCGACGAGCGTGTCGGCAAGGCCGCCAGCATTCTGGGCCTGGGCGAGTTGCTGCAGCGCAAGCCTTTCGCCCTCTCGGGAGGGCAGCGCCAGCGCGTCGCGCTCGGCCGCGCGATCGTGCGCGAGCCCAAGGTGTTCTTGTTCGACGAGCCGCTCTCGAACCTGGACGCCGCGCTGCGCGTGAACACCCGCAACGAACTCGTGCGGCTGCACCACCGTCTGGGCGCGACCATGATCTACGTGACCCACGATCAGGTCGAGGCGATGACGATGGGCCAGCGCATCTGCGTGATGAACAAGGGCCAGGTCGCGCAGATCGGCAAGCCGCTCGACGTGTACCGCCAGCCGGCCGACGCCTTCGTCGCGCGGTTTCTCGGCAACCCGCCGATGAACCTCGCGAAGGCGAAGCTCGTGTCGCTAGGCGGCGCGAACTTCGCGCAGGTGGGCGGCGCGCTGCTGCCGCTGGCGCGCTGGTCGGTGGCCGATCTCACGGTCTGCGCCGGCGACGTGCTCATCGGCATCCGGCCCGAAGAACTCGGCCTGCTGGAAGGTAGCGCCAACGATGCGAACGCCTTGCGCGGCACCGTCTCGGCGATCGAACCGCTGGGCGCCGAAACGCTGATCGTGGTCGAGCTCGACGGCCAGGCCGGCGAAGTGACCGCGCGTGTGCACCGCGACGTGCAGCTGGCGCTCGGTGACGCCGCCACATTGGGCTTCGCCGGTACCGCGCTCTACCTGTTCGACGCGAAGACCGAGAAGGCGATTCTCGCGAGCGCGGCATGAGCGCGCCCTTGCTGCGCATCGGCCTGGTCGGCGCCGGCTGGGTCACGCAACACCATCTTGCGGGCTGGCAACGCGAGGCGGCGCGGGCACGCGTGGTCGCGATCGCCGACCCATCGCGCGCGAACGCGCAGGCGCGTGCCGAGGCCTTCGGCATCGACACGGTCTACAGCGACGCGCAGGCAATGTTCGCCGCCGAAAAACTCGATGCCGTCGACATCGCGTCGCCGCGCGAAACCCACGCCGAACTCGTGCGCCTGGCTGCCATGCACGGCATCCCGGCAATCTGCCAGAAGCCGCTGGCGCCGAGCTTCGACGCGGCATCCGCATTGGTCGACGACGTGGCAGCGATCGCCGGAATGCGCCTGATGGTCCACGAGAACTGGCGCTTCCGACCGTACTACCGGCAGATTGCCGCGTGGCTGCGCGAAGGCCGCATCGGCCGAGTGCAGCAGGCGCAGATGACGCTGCTGAGCTCGGGGCTAGTCGCCGATGCGCGCGGCATGTTGCCAGCCCTGGAACGCCAGCCTTTCATCGCCACGCTCGATCGCGCGCTGGTGATGGAAATCCTGATCCACCACATCGACACGCTGCGTTTCCTGCTCGGCGAGATGACCGTCGTGCACGCGCGCACCGGCCGTAACAGCCCGGCCATGGCCGGCGAAGACCACGCCACGGTCGCCTTCGACACGGCGGCGGGTGCCACCGTGCTGTTGCTCGCCAACCTCGGTGCCCACGGCGAGCCGCCAGCGCTGGCCGACCGCCTGACGCTGATCGGCGAGCGCGGCACGATCACGCTGCTGGGCAACACGCTGACCTGCGAAGGCGAGCGGCCCGACATCCGCCGCTACGACATGGCGCAGTGTTATGCCGACTCGTACGCCGCCACGATCTCGCACTTCATCGACGCGCTCGGCAGTGGCGCCGCCTTCGAGACCTCGCCCGCCGACAACCTGCGCACGCTGCGGCTGGTGGAAGACATTTACGCGCAAAATCCTGCCTCGTGAACACCCTGCCGATCCGCCCCGTACCCGAAGCGCCGAACGACGAGGCCGAGAGCACCGACGTCGTCAAGGTGCTCGGCGACGACATCATCTTCGGCCGCCTCGCCCCCGGCACGCGGCTCGTGGAAGACCACCTCATCGCGCGCTTCGGCGCCACCCGCCACTACATCCGCCAGGCGCTCAACGAGCTGGAGCGCACCGGCATCGTGGTGCGCGAGAAGAACAAGGGCGTGGCGGTGCGTTCGCTCACGCCGGCCGAAGTGCGGCAGATCTACGAAGTGCGCGAGCTGCTGCAGCGCCACGCCGCGCTGCGCATCCCGCTGCCGGCGCCGAAGCATGTGATCGACGAGCTGGAGCGCCTGCACGCGGAGTACGTGCGCCACGTGCGCGAAGGCCATTTCCGCGGCGTGCACGAGGTCAACGACCAGTTCCACCTGACGCTGTTCGCCTGCTGCGGCAACGCCTACCTGCTCGATTCGATCAAGCACTACATGTGGCTGAGCCTGCCGGTGCGCGCGAAGAAGACCGCCGACATGGAACGTGCGATGGCCTCGGAGCGCGACCACCACATGATGATCCAGCTGATGAAGGGCACCGACAGCTGGGCGCTGGCGCAACTCTGCGTCGACCACCTGCAGCCGGCCAAGGACAGCTACCTGCACGAGGTGGAAGCCTACCCGCTGTCGCGCCACTACTGAACCCCGCAAGCCCCACCCGGAACCACCACGATGCGCAGCCTCTTCCACCTGGCCTTCAACGTTCGCGACCTCGACGGGGCACGCCGCTTCTACGGCGACACCCTCGGCTGCCAAGAGGGCCGCAGCGCGCCGACCTGGGTCGACTACGACTTCTTCGGACACCAGATCTCGCTGCACATCGGCGAGCCGTTCGCCACCGCGCGCACCGGGGTGGTGGGGGAGCACATGGTGCCGATGCCGCACTTCGGGGTGATCCTGGAGCTGGCCGACTGGCAGGCGCTGGCCGCACGACTGAAGTCGCACGCCGTTCAGTTCGTCATTGAACCGACGCTGCGCTTCGAGGGGCAGCCGGGAGAGCAGTGGACGATGTTCTTCGTGGATCCGTTCGGGAACCCGATGGAGATCAAGGGGTTCAAGTCGCTGGAGACGCTGTACAACGCTTGACGCTGCCGCTCGCAGCAGGACATGGGGCCGCCGACTCCGTTCCGCCAATTCCAAGTCACTGCGTCGGCGGCCCCATGCCCTGCTGAGGTGGTGGCGGTCTGCGTTTGGCATGAGCAAATACGGCACAGCTCTTTTTGGGCAGTGCCTCGACAGAGGCCCTAGACCTCTTTGAACTCGTTGAAGAAGGAATGACTAATCTCGAATGTGGTCACTGGCCGCAGGCCGAGTTCAAGGTTTTCGAGCATGTCGATGAGTTTCTCTCCGTCAATAAGTTCGATCGGAGGTACGCCGTCCCGCGAAGCTTCGCGTCTGGCTTCCGTTGTGAACGTGCCGGTGGTGATGACGATTCCCTTGTCGGCGCGGCCAGCCATCGCGCCGCGGAAATCGCGGACATGCGAAGGCGAAACGGACTTGCTGTATCGCTTGCACTGGAAAAGAACCTTGAATGAAACCAGCGGATTGATCTGGAGCGTTCCATACCCGTCAATGCCGCCATCGCCACTTTGACCTGTAACTACGACCTGAGTGAAGCCTGCTTCCCGGAGCAATCGTTGAGCGAGACGTTCGAAGCCGGCAGGAGGCAACGAGAGTAAGAGGTCGAGAGTTTCGGTTCGGTAGTCCTTCGATGCAGCACCGCTGGCTTCGGCGACCTGTTCTGCGATTGGCTCTTCTGCTGCGGCTCGCGATCGACGCTGTTCGTCAAAAATCTTCACCCACTTGGAAAAGATTTTGCCAGCTTGTTCTACTGTGAGGTGCGTCGCTCGCCCTCGCTCGGTAAGGCTCCACACTCCGCGTTTCGACGAGTCCAGCAACCCGTCGCGAACAAGATAGAAGCGCGCCCAAGCGACCTGATTTCGATATCGCGTACCGCCTGACGGCAGAAGTTCATTCTGGACGTCGTCGGGTAGTTGGAGGTCGGCAGCAATCTGCTCCACCACTTCGTCCGGCGTGCCTGAGCCACCGAGCTTTCGCAGTGCCTCCAGCAGCGGACCAAAGAACCGCAGAAATTTCGTACCTTCGTGACTTTTGCGTTTGGCCATATTCGGTGCCCTCGGTGAAGAGGTCTTACGTATATTTAAATTGCGGCTGCGACCCGCACCACGCGCCCCAGCCAAGCCGGGAGTGTGATGGCCGGCGCAGTGACTAGGAATTGGCGGAACGGAGCCGGCCATCCCGCTCCCGGCTTGGCCCGCCACCAGAGAACCGCCAACACTCAATGGCGAATCTTGTACCCAATCCGCAGCAGATGCAGGCACACCCCGCACACGATCAGCGTGGTCACACCCACGACGAGCAACCCAGTCCACGGCGACACATCGCTCACCCCGAAGAACCCGTGCCGGAACCCGTCGATCATGTAGAAGAACGGGTTCAGATGACTCACGCCTTTCCAGAACGGCGGCAGCGAGCCGACCGAATAGAACACCCCTGACAGGAACGTCATCGGCATGATGATGAAGTTCTGGAACGCGGCGATCTGGTCGAACTTCTCCGCCCACAAACCCGCCACCAGGCCGAGCGCGCCCATCATGGTGGCGCCGAGCACGGCGAAGACGATGATCCACACCGGGTTGGCGATCGTCAGCGGCGCGAACCAGACCGTCACGATCATCACGCCCGCGCCCACCACCACGCCACGCACGATCGACGCGCCCACGTAGGCCACGAACCAGGCCCAGTGCGAGAGCGGCGCCACGAGCAGGAACACGAGGTTGCCGGTGATCTTGCTCTGGATCAGCGACGAGCTGCTGTTCGCGAACGCGTTCTGCAACACGCTCATCATCACCAGGCCCGGGATCAGGAAGCTGGTGTAGCCGACCGCGCCATACACCTTCACGTGGTCTTCGAGCACGTGGCCGAAGATCAGCAGGTAAAGGATGGCGGTGAGCACTGGCGCGGCGACCGTCTGGAACGCCACCTTCCAGAAGCGCAGCACTTCCTTGTAGAGCAGCGTGCGGGCGCCCGACAACACGTTGACGGCGCTCATTCGGCCACCCCCA
>JANYFX010000303.1 GCA_025359585.1 Rhizobacter sp.
GCCGAGCGCCTGGCCGGCGATCACACGCAGCGACACGCCGTTGGCCAGCGTGATCGCCGGCACTTCGGCCGGCGGCACGTCGCGGTAGGCGGGGGCCGTCATCTTGTCCTTGGCCGCAAGGTTCACCCAGAGCTGGAAGCCGGCCATGCGGCCTTCTTCCTGCTCGGGCATTTCCGAATGGATGATGCCGCGCCCGGCGGTCATCCACTGCACGCTGCCGGGCTCCAGCAGGCCGACATTGCCGACGCTGTCTTTGTGGCGCATGCGGCCTTCGAGCATGATCGTCACGGTCTCGAAGCCGCGGTGCGGGTGGCTTGGAAAGCCGCCGATGTAGTCGCTGGCCGCATCGCTGCCGAAGGCGTCGAGCATCAGGAACGGGTCGAGGCGCTTTTGCAGCGGCTGAGTCAGCACGCGGGTGAGCTTCACGCCGTCGCCGTCGGACGTCGGCTGGCCGCGCACGGTGCGCTCGACGGTGCGCGAGCGCTGAATGGAGGAGGTGGTGAAGGTGTTCATGAATCCAATGTAGGGCCTGGGGCGGCCCGTGCCAACAGGGCGGATTTGCACGCATCCTTCAAGCCGCTTGAATGCGGTGTAATGTTCGCCTCTTCACCCACGACGGAACTCCCATGAAGCTCTATTTCAGCCCCGGCGCCTGCTCGCTCGCCCCGCACATCGTCCTGAACGAGTCGGGCCTCCCGTTCACGCTCGTCAAGGCCGACCTGAAGGCCCACAAGCTCGAAGATGGCAGCGACTATTACCAGACCACCTCCAAGGGCCAGGTGCCGCTGCTCGAGTTCGACAACGGCGAGCGCCTTTCCGAAGGCCCGGCGATCTCGCAGTACATCGCCGACCAGGTGCCGGCGAAGAAGCTCGCGCCGGCCAATGGCACGATGGAGCGCTACCGCGTGCAGGAGTGGCTGAACTTCGTCACCAGCGAGCTGCACAAGGGCATCGGCGGCCTCTTCAACCCCGCGATGCCGGAAGATGGCAAGGCCGTCATCCGCGCCAGGGCGACGTCAAAGCTGCAATGGGTCGACGAGCGGCTCGAAGGCAAACAGTATCTGATGGGCGATGCATTCACGATCGCCGATGCCTACCTGTTCACCGTCACCAACTGGACCGGCCACACCGGCATCGACATCTCCGGCATGAAGAACCTGAGCGCATTCCAGGCCCGCATGGCAGCGCGCCCGGCGGTGCAGGCAGCGCTGAAGGCCGAAGGCCTGCTCAAGTAACGGACGAAACGAGCGGCATGGCACCCCCACGGAAAACGAGCGGCTCGCTCGCACACGGTGTGTGCACCACGCTGTGCGTGCTCGTGCTGGCTGCCGTGGCCGCTCCGGTGCATGCCGTGCCGGTGGCTGGCAGCTACGAAGCGCAGTTGTGCGTGGCGACCTCGGCCGCTGCGCCCAGCTGCGGCCCGGCCCTGGTCGAGCTGCAGACCGGTGGCGCGGCGCGCGTGCGTGTCAGCGACTTCGTCTACCGGCTCAAGCTCAAAAGCAGCCAGGTCGAGGTGGCGCTGATGCACGGCGCGATGCAGATCGACGAGTTCGTCGCGGTCTACGAATGGGCCGGCAACTCGCTGCAGTTCGTCGACGCCGACAAGAACGCGCGTTATGAGCTGAAGCTCGGCGAGCGCAAGGCGGTGAAGTAGGCGCACTGTTGAGGGCGATTCAGTCTGCCTGCCCGAGCGGCTGCTCGGGCGTGTCGTCGCGGCTGCACATCGAGACGCCGGCCGAGACCGTGAGGCCCAGCCCCGGTGCGATCTCGGCCCGGTTGCAATTCGCCACGCTGTGGCGCACGCGCTCCGTCGCCGTGGTGATGGCTTCATTGCCTTCGGTGGCGGTCCGCAGCAGGAATGCTTCACCGCGCGAAGCGCCCGAGCCGGTCGGTGCCACGCATGCCTTCGGTCACGGTCTGCGCAAAGTACCTCGGCACCTGGTCGCCGGCGAGGTGGCCTAAGCGGTCGTTGACCTGTTTGAAGTGGTCGATGTCGAGCATCGCCACGCCGAACGACTGCCCGGTACGGCGCGGGCGTTCGCGTTCTTCTTCGAGCCGTCGCATGATGCTGCGCCGGTTCAGTGTGCCGGTGAGTTCGTCGTGGCTGGCCAGTTCGTCGAGTTTGGCAAAGGTGATGGCTAGCTGGACGTTGCGTTTCGCGAGTTCTTCGCGCACCCGCGAGCCGTAGAGGCTGAGCAGGGTGGTACGCGCCAGGATCAGCGCGAACCACAGGCCGCAGACGAGGCGCTGTTGCCAGGTGGCCATCGGAAGCGACAAGCGGTCGCCCGCGAAAGCGATCAGCGCGGCCACGGTGCACGGCAGCAACACCGCACCGATCACCACCCGCCGCACGCTCATGCGCTGGCGGCGCCGGCGGCTTCAGCCGAGGTGCGCCGCCGCCAGCAAGGCCTTCGTGTAAGCCTCGCGCGGCGCGTCGAACAGCGCCTGCGCTTCACCTTCTTCGATCACGTCGCCGTCTTTCATCACCATCACGCGGTGCGACATCGCGCGCACCACCGCCAGGTCGTGGCTGATGAAGACGTAGCTCATGCCGTAGTGGCGCTGCAGATCGGCCAGCAGCGTCAGCACCTGCTGCTGCACCGACACGTCGAGCGCCGAGGTCGGCTCGTCGAGCACCAGCACCTCGGGGCGCAGCACCACGGCGCGCGCGATCGAGATGCGCTGGCGCTGGCCGCCCGAGAACTCGTGCGGGTAACGCTGCAGCACGTTGTGGATGCCGTTCGCGGCGCTCAGGCCGACCTCGTCGAGCATGTCGAGCACGAGCTTGTCGCGCTCGGCGTTCGAGAGTTCGGGGCGGTGCAGCGCCAGGCCTTCGCCGACGATCTGGCCGACCGTCAGGCGCGGGCTGAGCGAAGCGAACGGGTCCTGGAACACCACCTGCATGCGCTTGCGCATCGCGCGCAGCACCTTGCGCTCGGCGTTGTCGATGCGCTCGCCGTCCATGGCGACGCTGCCCGACGAGATGCCCTGCAAAGCCAGCAGTGCCATGCCGAGCGTGGTCTTGCCCGAGCCCGATTCGCCGACGATGCCGAGGGTTTCGCCACGCCGCAGTTGCAGCGTGGCGTGGCGCACCGCTTCGAAGTGGCGTTTGCCGAACCAGCCGTGCGCCATCGTGAAGGTCACGCCCAGGTCTTTGGTCTCGACGAGGATCTGCGCATCGGCCGACACCTCCTGCACCACCCGCTGCGGCCGGCTCGCCAGCAGCTTCTTCGTGTAGGCGTGCTGCGGGTTCGCGAACACAGCCGCGGTCTCGCCCATCTCGACCAGCTTGCCTCGTTCCATCACGCCCACACGGTGCGTGAAACGCCGCACCAGGTTCAGGTCGTGCGTGATGAAGAGCAGCGCCATGCCCATCTCGGACTGCAGCTCGTCGAGCAGCGCGAGGATCTGGGCCTGGATCGTCACGTCGAGTGCGGTGGTCGGCTCGTCGCAGATCAGCAGCTTGGGCTTGCAGGCCAGAGCCATCGCGATCATCGCGCGCTGGCGCTGGCCGCCGGAGAGCTGGTGCGGGTAGAAGTCGATGCGGCGCTCGGGCTCGGGAATGCCGGTGCGCTTGAGCAGATCGATCGCACGCGCACGCGCGTCGTTCTTGCGCAGCGCCTCATGAAGCTCCAGCACCTCGCCGATCTGGTTGCCCACCGTGTAGAGCGGGTTCAGCGCCGTCATCGGCTCCTGAAAGATCATCGCGATGTCGGCGCCACGAATGCCGCGCATTTCGCGCTCCGACTTCTGCATCAGGTCGGCGCCATTGAAGCGGATCGCGCCGCTGCTCGTGGCGGCATCGACGAGGCGCAGCACCGACAAGGCCGTGATCGACTTGCCCGAACCCGACTCGCCGACGAGCGCGAATTTTTCTCCGGGCGCGACCGAGAACGACACGTCGTTGACCACGACGCTCGTGCCGAAGCGCACCGTCAGGTGATCGACTTCCAGCAGCGGGCTCATGCTCATGACTTGCGCGTGTCGAAAGCGTCGCGCAGCGCGTCGCCGATGAAGGTCAGCAGCAGCATCGTCAGCACCAGCACCGCGAAGGTCGGGAAGATGATCCACCAGGCATCGAGGTTCGCCTTGCCTTGGCGCACCAGGTCGCCGAGCGAGGGCACGTCGGGCGGCACGCCCAAGCCGAGGAAGTCGAGCGCCACCAGGCTCAGCACCGCCGCACTCATGCGAAACGGCAGGAAGGTGATGGCCGGCGTCAGCGAGTTCGGCAGCACGTGGCGCCAGATGATCTGCCAGTTCGACAGGCCGAGCGCGCGCGCCGCCTTGACGAATTCGAGTGAGCGGTTGCGCAGGAATTCGGCGCGGGTGTAGTCCGACAAACCGACCCAGCCGAACAGCGACAGCAGGATCAGCAGCAGCAGCACCGAGGGCTTGAAGATCGACGCGAAGATGATCAACAGGTAGAGCTCGGGAATCGAGGTCCAGATCTCGATCAGGCGTTGCAGCGTGAGGTCGATGCGGCCGGCGAAGTAACCCTGCACCGCGCCGGCCGCCAGGCCGATCGCCACGCCGATGGCGGTGAGCGCGAGTGCGAACAGGATGCTGACGCGAAAGCCGTAAAGCAGGCGCGCGATCATGTCGCGGCCGAGCTCGTCGGTGCCCAGCCAGTTGTCAGCGTTCGGCGGTGCCGGGTTCGGTGGCTTGGCAAAGTACTCGATCGAGGTGGCCGAATGGCGGTTCGGCGGGCGCAGCACCCAGTTGCCGGGTTTCTTGAACTGCGCGGTGATGAACGGGTCGCTCCAGTCGGTGGGCGTGCGGAAGTCGCCGCCGAACTGCACCTCGGGCGGGTTGTTGAACAGCGGAAAGTAGAGCTCGCCGTCGTAGCGGGCGACCAACGGCTTGTCGTTGCTGAGCACTTCGGCGAACGCACTCAGCGCCAGCAAGGCCAAGAACACCCACAGCGACCACACGCCGAGTCGGCTGCGCTTGAAGCGCCGCCATGCACGCTGGTTCGGCGACGAAGGCGCATCGACCGTTGCCACCACGCCGGACGTGGCGGCGGATCGAGCGGCCGCCATCACTTGCCCACCGCCTGGAACTGCACGCGCGGGTCGACGACGACGTACAGCAGGTCGGAGACCAGCTTCACGACAAGCCCGATCAGGGTGAAGAGGTAGAGCGAGCCGAGCACCACCGGGTAGTCGCGCCGCACGATCGACTCGTAGCTCAGCAGGCCCAGGCCGTCGAGCGAGAAGAGCGTCTCGATCAGCAGCGAGCCGGCGAAGAAGGCGCCGACGAACGCGGCCGGAAAGCCGGTGACGATCGGGATCATCGCGTTGCGCAGCATGTGCTTCCACAGCACGCTGCGCTGCGACAGGCCCTTCGCGCGCGCGACCAGCACGTACTGCTTGCGCATCTCCTCGATGAAGGTGTTCTTGGTCAGCATCGTCATGATGGCAAAGCTGCCGATCACCAGGCAGG
>JANYFX010000317.1 GCA_025359585.1 Rhizobacter sp.
CGACACTGGCCACGAGCGCCCGGCCTTCATCAACCTGCAGCAGTACTACGTCGAGGGCTACCTTGCCGAGCGCGCGGCCGAGCTGCCGCTGATCGACCTGCGCTGGAAGAACAAGGTCGTCGGTGTCGAGCAGCATGCCGATCATGCGGTGCTGAGCGTCGACACGCCCGACGGCGCGTACACGCTGCAGGCCGACCACGTCGTTGCGTGCGACGGCTCGCGTTCGACGGTGCGCCAGCTGATCGGCCAGGAGAGCAAGGGCCGCGTGTTCCGCGACCGCTTCCTGATCGCCGACGTGAAGATGAAGATCGACCAGCCGGCCGAGCGCTGGTTCTGGTTCGATCCACCCTTTCACCCGAACCAGAGCGTGCTGCTGCACATGCAGCCCGACGGCGTGTGGCGCATCGACTTCCAGCTCGGCTGGGAGGCGAACCCCGACGAAGAAAAGAAGCCCGAGAACATCATCCCGCGCGTGAAGGCGCTGCTCGCCAATTCGGCGCTGAAAGACGCGCAGTTCGAGTTGGAGTGGGCGAGCGTCTACACCTTCGCCTGCCAACGCATGGACCGCTTCCGCCACGGCCGCGTCTTGTTCGCCGGCGACGCGGCGCACGGTGTGTCGCCGTTCGGTGCGCGGGGTGCGAACTCCGGAGTTCAGGACGCCGAGAACCTCGCCTGGAAACTTGCTGCTGTCGTGCGCGGGCAGGGCGGTGACGCGCTGCTCGACAGTTATGCAAGCGAACGTGAGTACGCCGCCGACGAGAACATCCGCCACTCGACCCGCGCCACCGACTTCATCACGCCCAAGAGCGACATCAGCCGCGTGTTCCGCGACGCTGTGCTCGAGCTGGCGAAAAGCCACGCCTTCGCGCGCACGCTCGTCAACAGCGGGCGCCTGTCGGTGCCGGCGACGCTGCACGGCTCTGTGCTCAACACGCCCGACGTGGATGGCTTCGAAGGCCGCATGCTGCCCGGTGCGGCAGCGGCCGACGCACCAGTCCTGCGGGCCGATGGCCGCGCCGGCTGGTTGCTGCGCGAACTGGGCCAGGGGTTCACGGCACTCGTCGCCGACGATGCGAATTTCGATGCGATCGCCGCCGAGTTGTCTTCCGGCGCCGAAGGCGTGGTGCCGCTGCGCATCGTGCGCGTGCTGGCCGCAGGTTCGGCGCCGTCGGAGTCGAAGCCCACGACGCTCCTCGACCGCGACGGGCTGGTGGCCCGGCGTTACGACCTGCAGCCCGGCACGGTCTGCCTGCTGCGGCCCGATCAACACGTGTGCGCACGCTGGCGCAAGGTCTCGGGGTCATCGGTGCGCGCAGCGCTTCGGCGTGCCCTCGCGCTGGCCTGAGGCGAATACGGAGAAGCCACCGCATGGAACTCATCACCGCGCCGAACCTCGATGCACCCGACGACTTCTACGAGGCGCTGATCGACGCGCACCGTGACCTGGCTGTCGAACAAAGCCAGGCGCTGAACGCGCGGCTCGTGCTGCTGCTGGCCAACCACATCGGCGACTTCGACGTGCTGAGGCAGGCGCTGCTCGCCGCGCGTGGCGTCTGACGGAAAAGCGATTCACATGAACAATGAACTGACCTACCAGAGCGGCTTCGGCAACGAGTTCGCGACCGAAGCCTTGAAGGGCGCTTTGCCCGTGGGCCGCAACTCACCGCAGCGTTGCCCCTACGGCCTGTACGCCGAGCAGCTCAGCGGCAGCGCGTTCACTGCGCCGCGCGCCGACAGCCGGCGCTCATGGCTCTACCGCATTCGCCCCTCGGCGATGCACCTGCCGTTCGAGCGCATCGAGGCGGGCCACATCGTCAGCGACTTCACAACCTTGCCCACCACGCCGAACCAGTTGCGCTGGAACCCGCTGCCGATGCCGACTGCGTCGACCGACTTCATCGAAGGCCTGGTCACGATGGCCGGCAACGGCGATCCGCACGCACAGAGCGGCGCAGCGGCGCATATCTACGCCGCGAACCGCTCGATGACGGCCCGTGCCTTCTACAACGCCGACGGCGAAATGCTGATCGTGCCGCAGCAAGGCCGCCAGCGCTTTGTCACCGAGCTCGGCGTGATCGACGCCGAGCCGCAAGAGATCGTCGTGATCCCGCGCGGAGTCCGCTTTCGTGTCGAGCTGCTCGACGCCGAAGCGCGTGGCTACGTCTGTGAAAACTACGGCGCCCCGTTCCGCCTGCCCGACCTCGGCCCGATCGGCTCCAACGGGCTGGCGAACCCGCGCGACTTCATGACGCCGGTGGCCGCGTATGAAGACATCGACGGTCCGTTCGAGCTGGTGGCCAAGTTCGGCGGCCACCTGTGGTCGGCGCAGATGAAACATTCACCTTTCGATGTGGTCTCCTGGCACGGCAACCACG
>JANYFX010000346.1 GCA_025359585.1 Rhizobacter sp.
CCGGTGAAGCCCGACAGCCACTGTCGGCCTTGCCAGCGCTCGGGCAGGTATTCGCTCAGGTGCGGGTCGCTCGAGGGCACCAGCACGGCGGCGAGGCCGTGTTTCTTCAGTGCGTCGCGGACCCGCTCGATGCGCAGGCGGAATGGGGAGGTGCGGGTGTCCATGGTGTGGCTCCGGGTGGGTGGCGCGGCGGCTATTCGGGTGACGGAATTCTAGGCGTCGGGGCTGGTTTGCAAGTCGGCTTCCAATTCCTTCAACTGGTCGAGCGCCGCTTGCAGGTCTTCGATGATCTCGGCTGCGATCACCTCGGGTGCGGGCAGGTTGTCACTGTCCGAGAGGCTGTCGTCTTTCAGCCAGAACAGGTCGAGGCTGGCCTTGTCGCGCGCCAGCAGCTCGCTGGCCTCGTAGCTGCGCCAGCGACCCTGCGGGTTCGACTCGCTGAACGTTGCATCGCGTGTCAGCCGGTTCTCGGCGCGGTACAGGCGCACGAACTCGTCGAGGTCGGCGTGCTGCAAGGGCCGGGTCTTCAGCGTGAAGTGCTGGTTGGTGCGCAGGTCGTAGAACCACACACGCTGCGTGTTCGGTGCACCGTCGGGCCGCGGCGGCTTGCGGTCGAAGAAGAGCACGTTGGCCTTCACCCCTTGCGCGTAGAACAGGCCGGTCGGCAGCCGCAACACCGTGTGCAGGTCGCCCTGCTTCAGCAACTCGCGCCGCACCGTTTCGCCCGCGCCGCCTTCGAACAGCACGTTGTCAGGCAGCACCACTGCCGCGCGGCCGTGCATCTTCAGGCTGCTGAAGATGTGCTGCACGAAGTTGAGTTGCTTGTTCGAGGTGGTGGCCCAGAAGTCTTCGCGGTGGATCGTCAGCGTCTCGCGTGCGCTTTTGAAAGAGCCATCGCCTTCGTCGGACGTGATCGTCACGCTGCTCTTCTTGCCGAATGGCGGGTTCGCGAGGATCACGTCGTACTCGCCGTGTTTGCCCGAGAGCGCGTCGCGCACTTCCACGGGCACGACCGCCGTGTCGTCGGCGCCCACGCCGTGCAGCACCAGGTTCATGCAGGCCAGGCGCGCCACGCTGTCGACCAGCTCCACGCCGAGCAGCGCCTTGGTGTTGAGGTGCTTGAGCTGTGACTTGCTCGGCCCTTGTTTGCGAAGCTCGGTGTGCGCTGCCAGCAGGAACCCGGCCGTGCCGCAGGCCGGGTCGCAGATGGTTTCGCCCAGCTTGAGGTTCATCACCTCGACGATGCCCTGAATGAGGGCACGCGGCGTGAAGTACTGGCCCGCGCCGCCCTTCACGTCTTCGGCGTTTTTCTGCAGCAGGCCTTCGTAGGCGTCGCCCTTCAGGTCGGTGTCGAGCAGCGACCACTGTTCCTTGTCGATCAGGTCGACGATCAGGCGCTTGAGCTTGGCCGGGTCCTGGATCTTGTTCTGTGCCTTGCGGAAGATCACACCGATCACGCCGTCGGCCTTGCCCAGCGCTTCGAGCGTGCGGCGGTAGTGCACTTCGAGGTCGTCGGCGTCGAGCTCCAGCAGCTTCGGCCAGCTGTACTGCGCCTCGATGATCGGCTTCTGGAAGAAAGGTGCCTTCGTCTTCTCGTCGGCCATCTTCAGGAACAGCAGGAAGGTGAGCTGCTCCACGTAGTCGCCATACGAGAGGCCGTCGTCGCGCAGGATGTTGCAGTAGTTCCAGAGCTTCTGGACGAGGGTGGATGCGTTCATTGTTCAGGCCGCGTGGGCCAGCAAGGTCACTCGTTGCAAGACGGTCTGCACCCGCTCGGCCAGCGAGTCGTCGGGCACGATCATGCCCGTGACCGAATCGGCGAAGTCGGGCCGCGCCAGCAGTACACCAAAGCGTTCGGCCAGATAGCGGCGCAGTTCCTGCGGCGCACCCGCCACGTCGTTCACCAGTTCGGGCCGGCCGTCGACGAGGTTGACGATGTCTTCGGCGTCGTGGCTTCCCAGCAGGTCGTTGCGGCCCCTGTCGGCGAAGGCCTCGAACTTGGTGGCCACGAACGCCGCAGCGCCGATCAGCCGGATGGCTGTGCCGCTGGGCAGCGGCACGCGCTCCGCCCCGGCCACGGCCAGCGGGTACCAGCGGTTGGCGAAACCCAGCACGGCCGGGTCGGTCGGCATCAGGTCGACTTCCAGCCGCTGGTAGCGCCAGCGACAGATGGGCGCATCGGCCGCCATGTCGCGCACGAAACCGCGGCGCGAGAACTCGGCCTCCAGCCGGTGGTAACCGCGCAGCGCGGCCACCTCGGCGACGAGGTCAACGTCGTAGGTCACGCGCGGCGGGGCGGCGGCCGGGTCCGTCAACAGCAGCCCCACTGCGCAGCCGCCCACGAACACCACCTGCTCTCGCAACTCGCCCAGCGCCTGCGCGATGAGTTCGACCTTGGCCACGTTCGGATCGTTCGGGTTCATCGGAGTACCTTCGTGCTGCGCACTGCGGTGTATGAGCCCTTCGGGCGGCCGT
>JANYFX010000364.1 GCA_025359585.1 Rhizobacter sp.
TGACCTGGGGCGACACGACCTTGCAGGCCGAGGGCCTGGGCAGCTACATCGCGCACATGACGGCGATCGGCGACTTTCCACGCATCGTGCTCGGCATCGGCGTGATGTGCGTGTTCGTGATGGGCATGAACCACTTCGTCTGGCGCAGGCTGTATGCGCTGGCCGAAGACCGCATGCATTTTTAGGGCTGTTTCCATGGCACTGGCCATCATCGAACTCAAGGGCGTCGGCAAGTCGTTTCGGTCGGCCGACGGCAGCACCCGCTCGGTCCTCGACGGAGTGGACTTTCGCCTCGCCGAGGGCGAGATCGTCTCGCTGCTGGGGCAAAGCGGCTCGGGCAAGTCGACGCTGCTGCGCATCATGGCCGGTCTGATCGGGATCGACGCCGGCGAAGTTCGCTACCGCGACCAGCCGCTGCACGGCCCGGCGCGTGGCGTGAGCATGGTGTTCCAGTCGTTCGCGCTGTTCCCGTGGCTGACGGTGCAACAGAACGTCGAGCTCGGGCTCGAAGCCCGCGGTGTGGGTGCGGCCGAACGCGCGAAGCGGGCCGAGGCCGCGATCAACCTGATCGGCCTGACCGGCTTCGAAGGTGCCTTGCCGCGCGAGCTGTCGGGCGGCATGCGCCAGCGCGTGGGCATCGCGCGGGCGCTCGTTGTCGAGCCCGAGGTGCTGCTGATGGACGAAGCTTTCTCTGCCCTCGACGTGCTCACCGGCGAGCGCCTGCGCGAAGACATCCTCGAGCTGTGGACCGGCAAGGCGATGCCGACCAAGGCCATCCTCGTGGTGTCGCACAACATCGAGGAAGCGGTGCTGATGGCCGACCGCGTATTGATCTTCGCGAGCGACCCCGGCCGCGTGCGCTTCCAGCTCGCGGTGCAGCTGCCGCGCCCGCGCAACCCCGACAGCGCCGAGGTGCGCCAGCTCATCGACGAGGTCTACGCGCTGATGACCGCCGGCAGCGGCCACACCGGGCGCAGCACCGAGGGCGAGACGCAGGAGCCGGCCCCGCTGCAGCTCGCCGAGCGCCTGCCCGAAGCCGACATCGCTCGCATGGAAGGCCTGCTGGAGCTGCTCGCCGGCGACATCGTCCTCGGCCGCGCCGACCTGCCCCGGTTGGCCGAGGAAACCGAACTCACCGACCACGAACTGCTGCCGCTCGCGCAGGCGCTGTCGATGCTCGGGCTGGCGCAGCTCGCCGCCGGCGACCTGCACCTCACGCCGCTCGGCCGACACTATGTCGACGCCAGCCACACGCTGCGCCAGGAGTTGTTCGGCCAGCAGCTGCTCGCGCACGTGCCGCTGGCCGCACACATCCGCCACAGCCTGGAACAGGAAGCCTCGGGCGAATTGCCGGAAGAGCCGTTCCTGCGACTGCTCAGCGACACCCTGAGCGCGGCCGAGGCCGAGCGCGTGTTGCGCACCGCCATCGAATGGGGTCGGCACGGCGAAGTCTTCGAATACAACTACACGACCGGCCTGATCCACCTGCCCGAAGGCGTCGAGCCCGACGCCTGATGGCCCTATCGGGCGCCGTCGCGGGCAGCGCGCAAGTGGCCGAGCGGCAAGGCGCCGCCGGCCTTGACTTCGCCGAGCGAAAAGCTGGTGTGCAGGTCTTTCACGTGCGGCAGGTTCAGCAGCGTGCCTTGTGCGAACTTCGAGAACGCGTCGAGGTCGGTCGCCATCACTTCGAGCTCGAAGGTGCCCGAGCCCGAGATGTAGTGGCAGGCGATGACTTCGGGGATGCGCCGGATCGCTTCTTCGAGCTGGCGCGTGGCGGCGGCGGTGTTGCGGTCGGCATCGACCCGCACGAAGGCGAGCACGCCCAGGCCGATCTTGCGGCGGTCGATCTCGGCGCGGTAGCCGGTGATGAAGCCTTGCTCTTCGAGCCACTTCACGCGCCGCCACGTGGGCGCGGCCGACAGGCCGATGCGCGACGCGAGTTCGATGTTGGACAGGCGCGCGTCGCGCTGCAACTCGTGCAACAGCGCGATGTCGTAGCGGTCGAGGTCGCTGCCGTGCGGCTCGGCGGCAGGCGCGTCGGCCGTGGCGGTGCTTGCTACCGCTGCCCGGTTCGAGACACTCGTTTTCCCTGAAATCGGCTTCTTGAGCGCCATTTTGGCTCCTCTTGTCTGATCTACGCAAGATTATTGCTGCAGTGGCACGATTCGAGGCAAACAAAGAAAAGACTTCACGCAGGCGTTTCCCTAAACTGTGGCCCTCTGCGCGCGAAGGTCACGAGCCCGAACCGCGCCCCACCGCTCCCTGGAGACATCGCCGATGAACGCACCGCTGCCCGAGTCGATCCGCAAGGCCCTGGAAAACGTCACGCTCGACGACAAGTACTCGCTGGAGCACGGCCGTGCCTTCATGAGCGGCACGCAGGCGCTGGTGCGTTTGCCGATGCTGCAGAAGAAGCGCGACGCGATGAACGGGCTGAACACCGGCGGTTTCATCAGCGGCTACCGCGGCTCGCCGCTCGGCGGCTACGACCAGGCGCTGTGGCAAGCCAAGAAACACCTCGCGGCGCAGAACGTCGTGTTCCAGCCGGGCGTGAACGAAGAACTCGCGGCAACGGCGGTATGGGGCTCGCAGCAACTCGACCTGTACCCGCAGAGCAAGAAGTTCGACGGCGTGTTCGGCATCTGGTACGGCAAGGGCCCGGGCGTGGACCGCTGCTCCGACGTGTTCAAGCACGCCAACATGGCCGGCACCTCGAAACACGGCGGCGTGATCGCACTCGCCGGTGACGACCACATCGCGAAGAGTTCGACAGCGGCGCACCAGAGCGACCACATCTTCAAGGCCTGCGGCCTGCCGGTGTTCTTCCCGAGCAGCGTGCAAGACATCCTGGACATGGGCCTGCATGCCTTCGCGATGAGCCGCTTCGCCGGCGTGTGGTCGGGCATGAAGACGATCCAGGAAATCGTCGAATCGTCGAGCAGCGTGTTCGTCGACCCGGACCGGGTCGACATCGTGATCCCGACCGACTTCCCGATGCCCGAAGGCGGCCTGCACATCCGTTGGCCCGACGCGCCGCTGGAGCAGGAAGCGCGTTTGATGGACCACAAGTGGTATGCCGCGCTCGCCTACGTGCGTGCCAACAAGCTGAACCACAACGTGATCGAAGGACCGAAAGACCGCTTCGGCATCATCGCCAGCGGCAAGGCCTACAACGACACACGCCAGG
>JANYFX010000374.1 GCA_025359585.1 Rhizobacter sp.
TATTCAGCAATTGCCTCCGCGATTCTCTGGTCACGATGTACTGGGTATTCACAAGAAACTTCAACCGCCTCGCAAGGGTGAGTTTGAAAAGACGGCCGATTTTGAAGCTCGCTACGCTGCTTGGTCCGAAAGAGCCTTCATGGGGAGCCTCCGCCCTTCCTCGGTCTTAGCTATCGAAGTGAGCCAAGTCTTGGCTCCGGGAACAATCTCAGTCGACTACAGCGCGGATTCGGAGGAACTCAACATCAAGTTGTCGTTTGAGCGTCACAACGTGTCCGATCAGAAGGCCCGATGGCTGGAGACGTTCTATACAAGCAAAAACCTCGGACCTCGCCTCGCGACAACGCGCATGGGAGTCAAGTTCCGAGTTACAAGTCATCTCGGCTCCAGCGTTGGTATCGCAATGCGCGAACAACTTCAAAATGTCGCGGTCAGCATCAAGTCTCCGCCGGAACAAGCGAGGCTTCTGAAGACGAAGTTGACTTCGTTTGCAATCGTTAGTCTTGTGGAGCCTTTCTCTGTGTACGAAGAAGAGGCTTCAACGGCATCACTCGACAAGCCCGAGGAATGGTTAACCCGTCGATTTGGGGTCTGGGCGACCCTAAAGAGCGTTTGGATTGTTAACCGAGAAACAGGCGAGGTACTTCAGAAGATCGACTCCTTTCCTCGCTGTAAGTACGACACGTGTTAAGCGTTCATTTCACCGCGCGAGACGACCCTCGCGGCAACGCGTACCCGCCGCACAGAGTCCGGTAGTCTCCTTGGTTGGCCAGTGGGCCTTGTCTCCGAAGTCGGCTCAGTTCAAACCGTTAGGCCCCGCATGAACAACTCATTTGCACTTGCCGTCTCCAAATCATTCCTTGACGCGTACACGCTTTGCCTCCAAGGCGCTGAAGGCGTGTCTGACGGAAGACCCGCACCGATTCCCGCCGTGGTCTGTGCAGCGTTTTCTGCTGAGGTCGGTCTAAAGACGATCCTGAGCGTCGAGGGAAGGCCCTCGTCTGGGCACGGACTGCAAAGCCTCTTTGAACAAGTGTCCGCAGAGTCCCAAGTCGCGATAGTTCACCACACAAGTTATGAGACTTCTCGGTTCAAAAGCGATCTTTCTGCAGCGAGCGACGCATTCACAAGCTGGCGCTACGTTTACGAAAAAGAGGGATCGCGGCGCGTGAGTGCTCAGTTCTTGATTCTGCTCGCTCATGCGACCCAAACTGTCGCCGCTAGCCTCCTTCACGGAGTCGCGCCAAAAGAGCAGCGGTAAATGTACCCTGCGTAGCAGCATCTAACCTTTGCATTGAGCGGATGCACAAGAGGCTGCGCTTTTTGTGCCTCGCTCACCTCAAATGATGAAAACCGCGCGCCGCCTGGACCACATCGAGCCCTTCTACGTGATGGAGTGCGCCAAGGCCGCGGCCGAGCTGGCGCGCAGCCCGGAGTGCGCCGACTCGCCGATGATCTTCCTGAACATCGGCGAACCCGATTTCACCGCGCCGCCACTCGTGCAGCAAGCCGCCGAAGGTGCGCTGCGCGCCGGCCGCACGCAGTACACCGATGCCACCGGCCTGCCGGCGCTGCGCGAGCGCATCAGCCAGTGGTACGCCGAGCGCTTCGGCTTGAACATCGCGCCGCGCCGCATCGTCGTGACCGCCGGCGCGTCGGCTGCGTTGCAGCTGGCCTGCCTGGCGCTGGTCGACCGGGACGACGAGGTCTTGTTGCCCGACCCGAGCTACCCCTGCAACCGCCACTTCGTGGCCGCTGCCGAAGGCAAAGCGGTGCTGTTGCCGGCCTCGGCCGAAGAGCGCTACCAGCTCAGCGCAGCGGGTGTGGCTGCGGCGTGGTCGGAGCGCACGCGCGGTGTGCTGCTGGCCTCGCCTTCGAACCCGACCGGCACCTCGATCGACCCCGACGAAATGGGCCGCATCGTGGCCACGGTGCGTGCACGCGGCGGCTTCACGCTGGTCGACGAGATCTACCTCGGCCTGAGCTTCGAAGAACGGTTCGGCCACAGCGCCCTCGCGCACGGTGACGACGTAGTCTCGATCAACAGCTTCTCGAAATACTTCAGCATGACCGGCTGGCGCCTCGGCTGGCTGGTCGTGCCCGACGATCTGGTCGCGCCGATCGAGAAGCTCGCGCAGAACCTCTACATCTGTCCGTCGACCGTCGCGCAGCACGCGGCGCTCGCGTGTTTCGAGCCTGAATCGATCACTGAGTACGAACGCCGGCGCACCGAATTTCGGGCGCGGCGCGACTTTCTGGTGCCCGCGCTGAACCGGCTCGGCCTCACGGTGCCGGTCATGCCCGACGGCGCCTTTTATGCGTGGGCCGACTGCTCGTCGCACAGCCCGAGCAGCTGGGATTTCTGCTTCGACATGATGCGCCGCGCTCACGTGGCCATCACGCCGGGGCGCGACTTCGGCCACCATGGCAGCGAGCGTTTTGTGCGCTTGTCGTATGCCAGCTCGATGGCACAACTTCACGAGGCCGTGGACCGGCTCGGCAAGCTGCTCCCGCACCCGGCTTGAAATCGGTGCAGCACCCCCACGGAATGGTGTGCGGATGTGACGAAGGCGTCGTTCCAGGGCCATTTTGGTGCTTCAACGCACTGGCTCTCGGCTAAGCTGCCGGGCGTGACCGCAGCCAACACTCCGCCCGAGCCCATGCCGAAAGATTCGGAGCCCGCGCCCTTGCCCAGCATGCCCGCCGAAATGGCGCTGTGGGGCGACTCCGACATCACCGCGATGCAGGGCCCGGCCGCCTCGTTCCAGACCAACGCACGGGATGCGCAGGAGGAACAGATCCCGACCATCGGCCACATCGGCCGCTACGCGCTGAAGTACAAACTCGGCGAAGGTGGCCTGGGCACGGTCTTCGCCGCGCACGACCCGCTGCTCTCGCGGCTGATCGCGGTGAAGACGCTGAACCTCGAACTCGACGTGAGCGAGCGTGATGCCTTCAACGCCCTTTTCCTCAACGAAGCACGCGCCGCAGGAGGCCTGAGCCACCCGCACATCGTGACCGTGTTCGACGCCGGCATCAGCGACAACCGCGTCTACATCGCGATGGAGCTGCTCAAGGGCCGCGACCTGCGCCAGCTGCGCCAGGAAGGCTGGCGCG
>JANYFX010000391.1 GCA_025359585.1 Rhizobacter sp.
AAGCGACACGCGAAATGGTCTACGACGGCAACGTGCCGGAAGGCTTCGGCACGCACGCATGATCAAGGTCTTGCAAGGCCTGAAGGTCGTCGAACAAGGCACGTTCATCACGGGCCCGGCCGCAGGCATGCTGCTCGGCGACCTGGGCGCCGACGTGATCAAGGTCGAGCAGCCGAAAACCGGCGACCCGTTCCGCGCCTTCAAGGACGGCCTGTACAGCCCGCATTTCCAGACCTACAACCGCAACAAGCGCAGCATCGCGCTCGATACCAAGGACGCGGCCGACCGCGAAGTCTTCGATGCGCTGATCGCAGACGCCGATGTCTACATCCAGAACTTCCGCCCCGGAGTGGCCGACAAGCTCGGCGCCGGCGAAGCGCGTTTGCGCGCGCTGAACCCGAAGCTGATCTATTGTTCGATCAGCGGCTTCGGTGCCACCGGCCCGGCCGCGAACCGGCCCGCGTACGACACCGTGGCGCAAGCCGCGAGCGGCTTTTTGAACCTGCTGGTCAACCCGCAGAACCCGCGCGTCGTCGGCCCGGCGATCGCCGATTCGCTGACCGGTTTCTACGCCGCCTACGGTGTGATGGGCGCGCTGTTCGAGCGCAGCCGCACCGGCACCGGCCGCACCGTCGAAGTCTCGATGCTGGAGGCGATGGCGCACTTCAACCTCGACGCCTTCACGCACTTCTTTCAAGTCAACGAAGTGATGGGCCCGTACAGCCGGCCGAGCGTGTCGCAGTCCTATGTGCTCGAGTGTGGTGACGGCAAGTGGATCGCCTTGCACATGTCGTCGCCGGAAAAATTCTGGCAAGGCCTGGCGGTCGCGATCGAACAGCCCGACCTGTTCAAGGACGAACGTTTCGCCACGCGCGACAGCCGCATCGCGAACCAGGAAACGCTGATCGGTCTGCTCGGCGAGCGCTTCAAGCGGCAGACGCGCGACGAGTGGTGCGCGCGCCTGCAGGCGGAAGACGTGCCACACGCGCCGATGTACGACACCAGCGAAGCGCTCGAAGACCCGCAGGCCCTTCACCTGCAGCTCACGGCCTCGGCCGAGCACCCGGTGATGGGCCTGTTCCGCACCGTGCGTTCGCCGGTTTCGTTCGACGGTGAGCGTGCGCTCGACGTGCGCCCGCCGCCGACGCTCGGCGAACACAACGACGAAATCCGCGCCGCCCTGAAGCTGCGCCCGACGAAAGCCACCGCATGAGCCTGAACCGACGCTGCGCGCTCGCCGCCGGCCTGCTGAGCCTGGCGGCGCTCGCCCACGCGCAAGACGGCGGCGCGATCAAGATGATCGTGCCCTTCGGCCCCGGCACCACGACCGACACCGTCGCCCGCGTCGTCGCCGAAGCCCTGGGCAAGCAGCTCAACCAGACCGTGATCGTCGACAACCGCGCCGGTGCCGGCGGGTCGGTCGGCAGCGACCAGGTCGCCAAATCTGCGCCAGACGGCAAGACGCTCGTGATGGGCACCGTCGGCACCCACGCGATCAACGCTGCGCTGTTCCGCAAGCTGCCCTACGACACGCTCCGCGACTTTGCGCCGGTCGCCTTCATCGGCTACACGCCGACGCTGCTGGTGGTGGCCGCGAACTCGCCCGCCAAGTCATTGAAGGATCTGGCCGCGATGGCCGCGCGCCCCGAAGGCGTGACCTTCGCCTCCGCCGGCAACGGCACTTCGGGCCACCTGGCCGGCGAGTTGCTGGCGCAGCGCCTGGGCGGCAAGATGATCCACGTTCCCTACAAGGAAGGCGCGGTCGCGATGACGAGCGTGATGGCGGCCCAGGTCGACTTCATGTTCTACCACCCCGCCGCCGTGATGCCGCAGATCAAGGCCGGCAAGCTGCGCGCACTGGCCGCCAGCGGCGCGGTGCGCAGCGCTGCGGCGAGCGACGTGGCCACGCTGATTGAGCAAGGCGTGAAAGACTTCGACCTCGTCGCGTGGTTCATGGTGTACGCGCCCGCAGCCACACCGGCCGCAACGCTCGCGCAACTGCGCACGGCCGCCGCGAACGCACTGAGCCAGCCCGATGTCGCCACACGCTTGCGCGAGCAAGGCATCGAACAGCGCGCGATGCGCGCCGAAGAACTGCTGCCTTTCAACAAGACCGAGCTCGTCAAATGGGCCGAACTGGTGAAGCGCTCCGGCGCACAAGTCGATTGATCAACATGGGGACAAGCCTGATGAACACACAAAAACTCTCACGCCGCAGCGCCGTCGCGGCCACGCTGCTCGGCCTCTCCGGCATCGCCTTCGCGCAAGCCGGCCAGCCGATCCGCATCGGCAGCACGCTCGCGCTGACTGGGCCGCTGTCGGCCACCGCCCAGATCCACAAGCTCGTCGGCGACATCTACGTCGAGCAGGCCAACAAACGTGGCGGCTGGCTGGGCCGGCCGATTGAGTGGACCGTGAAGGACGATCAGTCCAAGCCCGACCTCGCCAGAACCCTCTACGAGCAACTCGTCACCGCTGACAAGGTCGACCTGCTGATGGGCCCGTACGCCACCGGCGCGATCCTCTCGGCCATGGGTGTGGCACAGCGCTACAACAAGGTGCTGGTCCACCACACGCTGGGCATTCCTTCGCTCGCCAAGTACGAGCTGCAGTTCCCGGCCTGGTCGCTCGGCAGCGACCCGGCAACCACCGTTCCGAACACAGTGTTCGACGCGCTCGCCGCCGGCCCCAAACCGCCGAAAACCGTGGCCGTGGTGACGAGCAAGTTCCCGTCGATCCAGTTCATGACGGCCGGTGCGCGCGAGGTGATGAAAAAGCGCGGCCTGAACGAAGTGCTGTTCCTCGAATGGGACTTCGGCAACCGCGACTTCGGCCCGATCGCCAACCGCATCAAGGACGCGAACGCCGACTTCGTCTGGGTCGGCGCGATCGGCCTCGACGGCAACCTGCTGCTCGACGCGATGAAGAAGATCGACTACACGCCGCCGCAGCACTTCTACCTGTACCCGTCGCCGGGCCCGTTGGTCTCGCTGCCCGAAGCGAAGAACGCGCTGTCAGTGACGATCTTCGAGGAGCAGGCGCCGTTCACCGCGAACACCGGCGCGGCCGAGTTCGTCAAGATCTACCGCGAGCGTGCCACCAAGGCTGGCCTCGCCGACCCGTCGGTCGAAACCCAGGCCGCAGCGTCGTACACCGCGTGGCAGATTCTGGAG
>JANYFX010000393.1 GCA_025359585.1 Rhizobacter sp.
TCGGCCGCACCTGCACCTGCACCTGCACCTGCACCTGCACCTGCACCTGCACCTGCACCTGCACCTGCACCTGCACCTGCGCAGCCCACCAGCACCGGGGCGACCTGCGGCATCAGCGACTTTGCGGCCACGGCGCTGGCGCGCATCAACGCCGTTCGCGCAGCCGGGGCCAATTGCCACAGCGACGGTGTTTTCGCCCCGGCGGCGGCACTCACCTGGAACGCCAAACTCACCGACGCGGCCAGCGCGCATTCGGCCGACATGGCGGCGAAGAACTACTTCTCGCACACCAGCGCCGATGGTCGAACGATGGGTGACCGCATCAACGCCACGGGTTACGCGTGGAGCGGGCTCGGCGAAAACATCGCTGCCGGTTATGTCGGCATCGACAGCGTGATGAACGGCTGGGTGGCGAGCGACGGCCACTGCGCCAACCTGATGAACCCGGGCTTCACCGAAGTCGGCCTGGCCTGTGTGCCGGGCTCCCCGACATCGACCTACAACACCTACTGGACGATGGACCTCGGCAAGCCGCGTTGAACGCGACGGCAGCGCGCCTGGCTCAGGCCGCGCTCGAGATCACGCCGCCACCCAGACACACTTCGCCGTCGTAGAGCACGGCCGACTGGCCCGGCGTGGCGGCCCACTGGGCTGCGTCGAAGCGCAGCTCGAACGCGGCATTCGCAGCGTCGCTCAACACGCAGCTCGAATCGCTTTGCCGATACCGCGACTTCGCGCTCAGCGCGCCGGCCGCGGGTGCGTGGCCCGCGACCCAGCTCGCGTCGTCGGCCGTCAGCCGGTGCGACTGCAGCCACGCATGCCCGTGGCCTTGAACCACGTAGAGCGTGTTCGCTGCCATGTCCTTGCGCGCCACGAACCAGGGTGCGTGTTCGTTGCCACCCCGCGCCGCGCCGCGCTCTTTCAGCCCGCCGATGCCGATGCCCTTGCGCTGGCCCAGGGTGTAGAAGCTCAGTCCCACGTGCTCGCCGATCGTGCGGCCGCGGTCGTCCCTGATCGGGCCGGGTGTGTTGGCGAGGTAACGGTTCAGGAACTCGCGGAACGGCCGCTCGCCGATGAAGCAGATGCCGGTCGAGTCCTTCTTCTTCGCATTCGGCAGGCCGGCCTCTTCGGCGATGCGCCGCACTTGGCTCTTGGGCAGTTCGCCGACCGGGAACAGCGTCTTGCTCAGTTGTGCCTGGGTCAGGCGGTGCAGAAAGTAGCTCTGGTCCTTCAGCGGGTCCAGGCCCTTCAGCAGCTCGAAGCGGCCTTCGCGTTCGCGAACCCGAGCGTAGTGGCCGGTGGCGATCTTGCCCGCGCCCAGGCGCAGCGCGTGGTCGAGGAACGCCTTGAACTTGATCTCGGCATTGCACAGCACGTCGGGGTTCGGCGTGCGGCCGGCCTGGTATTCGCGCAGAAATTCGGAGAACACGCGGTCCTTGTAGTCGGCCGCGAAGTTCACGTGCTCGATCTCGATGCCGATCACGTCGGCCACCGCCGCCGCGTCCACGAAGTCGACGTTCGACGAGCAGTACTCGCTGTCGTCGTCTTCCCAGTTTTTCATGAAGATGCCGACGACCTCGTGCCCCTGCTGCTTGAGCAGGTAGGCGGTGACGGCCGAATCGACGCCGCCCGACAGGCCGACGACGACACGCTGGGATTTCATAGGTGCAATTTTAGGTGTCGCCCCCGCGACGCGTGCGGGTAAGGCCTCCGCCCTAAGATGGCAGCGCCGGTCGAAGGACCGGCACACGTCTTCAGGGCGGGGTGGAATTCCCCACCGGCGGTATGGGGCGCAAGCCACGAGCCCGCGAGCGCTCTTCACCTCCCGGTGAAGAGGTCAGCAGATTCGGTGAGATGCCGAGGCCGACGGTCCGCGTTGTCATGGGTTCGCCCATTGCAGCGTCACAGTCCGGATGAAAGAAGATGTGCCGATGCAGTTCGTCTGCGCCGCCCGTGGCTTCTTTGAAGCCACGGTGTTTTGCCGAGCTTTGCCCGGCAAGATTGCGGCGTGGCCGCGCCGTGTTTGCGCGCCCTGGAATGTTTTTCGTTCAAACGAGGAGCGTTTCAATGTCTCAACTCTCTGCTACGACCCGCCCCATGCCGCCTCGACTGAGGATCGCGCTGGACGCCATTCGCCACGGCCGCGCCGTGGTGCTGCTCGACGACGACGACCGCGAGAACGAGGGTGACCTCATCGTCGCGGCCGACCGCATCACCGTGCCGATGATGGCCACGCTGATCCGCGAATGCTCGGGCATCGTCTGCCTGTGCATGACCGACGAGCACCTGCAGCGACTCGCGCTGCCACCGATGGTCAGCAACAACGGCAGCCGCTACGGCACCGCCTTCACCGTGTCGATCGAAGCGCGCGAAGGGGTCACCACCGGCGTCAGCGCGGCCGACCGTGTGACGACGATCCGCACCGCGATCGCGGCGGGGGCCACTGCGGCTGATCTCGTCAGCCCGGGCCACGTGTTCCCGTTGCGGGCTGCACCCGGCGGCGTGCTGGAGCGGCGCGGTCACACCGAAGGCGCGGTCGAACTCGCCCGCCTGGCCGGGCTTCAACCCGCCGCCGTGCTGTGCGAGCTGATGAACGAAGACGGCAGCATGATGAAAGGCGACGAGCTCGTCGCGTTTTCGCGCCGGCATGGGTACCCGATGCTGACGATCGAGGAGCTGGTGAGCTTTCGCCGTGACAGCGAAGCGGTGACGGCGTGACTTTTCCTAGGCCGCTGCCAGATTGAGGTTGCGGGCAGTGCCGAGCAGCGTGGCGCACAGCGTCTCCTGCTCGCCATCGACCGCGTAGACCTCGGCGGCGCACACCGTCAGCAGCGAGGCCGCATGCACCACGCGGCCTCGCGCCCGCAGACAGCGGCCGCGCGCTGGCGCCACGATCTTCAGCGTGGCGTCGACCGTGGCGTTGGCCCAACCGGGTTTGAGCAGCGTGCCGGCCGCGGCCACGGCGGCGAAGTCGGCCGCCGCAAAAACGGCGGTCGCTTGCAGCTGCCCGGGGCGGAAGCAGAACGCTTCGCTGATCGGCACTTCGATCTCGACCTCGCCGGGTGCGAGCCGCGTGAAGCTCAGCCCCAGCGTGCGCGCCATCGGCATCGCCAGCACGTGCTGTTTGACCAGCTCGGCCGCGGAGAGGGAATCGCTCGTGTTCATCGTGGAATCTTTCGGGTGGAAGGCCAGGAGGCGGCCGGGGCTGAGGCAGACGCAGCGCGCTGCCGGCGTGCGCGCTTCTTGAACCACGCAATGTGGGCGACCAACTGGCCGCGCTGCAGACGCTGCTGCGCGATCTGCGTGTCGATGAGCGCAATGCGCTCTTGCAGCGCGTCGATCATCTGCTCGGCCGTGAGCCGCCCGCTGCGGTAGGCCGGCAGCCACAACGCGATCTCTTTCAGCGAGAAGCCGATGCGCCGGCCCATCACGATGAAGGTGACTTCGCGCACCACGCTTTCGCTGAACTCGCGGTAACCGCCGGCGCTGCGCTCGGCCTTGATCAGCCCGAGCTTTTCGTAGTGACGCAGTGCGTGGTTCGATGCGCCGCTGCGTTTGGCCAGTTCCGAGATGAGCATGCGGGCAAGGCTAACAAGCTTCGCCTTGTGCGAGGGTTGCTCGCTCCGCAAAAGTGGCTACGAATTCGGGGAACGGTGCCCGGGGGAAAAACGCAAAGAAGGTACGAACCTATTCGGCGTCGCTGCCTGGCTCTTTCTCTTTGGTCGCGGCAGCCTTAAGACGCTTCGGCACCGAGCCAGTGGCAAAGTACGACGTCAGATCAGCCACGACGTTTTTGGCCGTTTGCGGGTTCTCACCAAGTTTTATCGCAAACTTGCGACCTGGGTGAACGACATCCCACAGTGAGCGGTGTTGATCCTTGCGCCGTTGCCCGGGATCCTTGATGCCGAAGCCCGCGATGATGTGATTCCAAACTGGCCTGTATCGCTCGATGAGGATGTTCTCC
>JANYFX010000394.1 GCA_025359585.1 Rhizobacter sp.
GCCCACGTTGTCGGCCGCCACGATCGGTGTGCCGCACAGCACCGATTCCACACCGACCAGGCCGAAGGGTTCGAAGATCGACGCGAGCACCGTGAAGTCGACCGCGCGGAACACGTTGTGCAGGTCGTTGCGGTAGCCGAGATAACGAATGTGCGGCGCGGCTATGTCGATCGGTCGCCCGGCGACGACCAGACAAACGGGCAGGTCGGTCTTCGCGAAAAACTCGGCCAGAAGGTCGAGTCCCTTGCGGCGGTGGCCGGTCGATGCGAGCAGGAACACCGCTTTGTCGTCGGGCAGCTTCAGCTCGGCACGCAGGCGTGCGCGCTCGTCATCGGCCACCGGAGAAAAACGCTCGCCGTCGACTGGCGGGTACATCAGCCGGATCTTGTCGGGCGTGATGCCGTAGTAGCGCTGCACTTCATCGGCCATGCGCTGCGAGTGCGCGACGATGAACTGCGATTTCTTCAGGTGCGCGCGTTCGAGCGCGATCTTCCAGCCGTCGGAGCGGCGCTGCGTCTCACCCATCGCGGCCAGATAACCGGGGTGCGTGCTGCCGCAGATCGCGATGTCGGCAGCGGCGGTCTGGTTGCAGGCGATCAGCGGGCCGAGGTCGCGGCGCTGCTTGAAGCGGCGGATGCGCCAGTCGAAGTACAGGTCGCGCAGCTTCGAGGGCACGCCGGTCATGCGCACCGGCAGCGCATCGACCCATGCGTACTCGGGCAGAGTCGTGTCGAAGGCCTTGGCGATGACGGTCGGGCGCACGCCGAGCGCGTGCAGGCCACGCACCAGCGTCACCGCATAACGCTCGATGCCGCCGCTGTGGCGCAGGCCGTGGTTGCTGAGGCAGAGTTTCATTTGCCGCGCAGCCGCGCTTTCACCCGCTTGATCGCCGCCGCCTGTTCGGTGAACGAGAAGGTCATGAACTTGCGCACGCGCCAGCCCAGCGGCAGTTGTGTGTTCGCCATCGCCGCGCGCCATCGGGCGCCGCGACCTTGGGCGTCGAGCATCGCGCGCAGGTAGGTTTCGCGCTGCATCGTCGGCGCGAGAGAGCCCGCCACCTCGGCTTCGCAGCCGGCGATGCGCGCGTCCTGCGTCAACTGCGCGATCTCGGCGAGCACACGCCGGTTCTGCGTGCGCGTCCAGTTGAGCAGCCGCTCGCCGGTGTGGGTGTGGGGTTGGTGCGAGGTGCCGCCGACGCGGTACTGCACCAGCGGTTCCTTGACCGTGAGCGCACCGCCGCTCGTGATCGCGCGCAGCACCATGATGCGGTCTTCGTACCAGACGTCGTCGATGAACGGCCCGAAGCGCCGCATGATGCGGCGCGTGAAGGCGTGCGTGGCGCCGACCGTGTAGGGCGTCTTCTTCACCCAGCTGTCGAGCGTGACGCGTGCCAGATCGTCGGTCGTGATGCGCGTGCCGAGTTCGCCTTCGGGTGACATCTCGACGAAGTGGCTGGCGATCAGGTCGGCACATTGTTTCGACGCGTCCCAGGCCTGCGCCAGGCGCTGCACACGGTGCGGCACCGAGAGGTCGTCGCCAGCCGCGGTGACGATCAGCGCGCCCGAGGTTTCGAGCATCAGCTGGTTGTAATGCGCGCCGATGCCCAGGTTCACCGGGTTGCGCCGAGCGCGCACCCGGTGCGGGCCGCTGTACGCGTCGGCAACGGCCTGCAATTCTTCGAAAGTGCGGTCGCTCGACGCGTCGTCGGAGAACACGACCTCGAGCGGTTCACTCACCTGAGCGAGGCAGCTCTCGGCCGCGGCGCGCACGGTCGCCTGCTGGTTGCACGCCAGCAGGATCAGGCTGATGCGCGGCGCAGTCGACATGCGTGTCTCAGCCAGCCGCCTTGACCGCTTCGAGTTCCCACAGGAAGTAGGCCAAGCGCCCGCTCTTCGCCTTGCGGCTGCGCTTCCACTCCTGCTGCCAGGTCAGCGCCGCGGCGCTCTGCGAATGCTCGGGGATCACCCACTGCGCGCGCTTCGCGTTGAAGCGGCCGTTGAAGCCGTACATGCGCGCCAACGGTTTCTCGCCGCAGAAGTAGGCGTGCGTGCCTTCGGTGATGATGTTGACGTGGGTAGGGTCCTGGAACGCCTCGCGGCTCGGGAAACACGGCGTCAGCGCGTAGAACAGGCCGCCCGGCGCGAGCACGCGCCACACTTCGTCCATCAGGCGCACGAACGGAAAACACGTGGTGTTCGGCTCGGTGCCGTTCAACACGCGCGGCATGTGCTCGATGAAGTCGAAGGCCGAGACCGAACCGAACATGTCGGCCGCGAACGGGATCGGCTCGAACGCGAGGTTGGCCGCTGCGAACTCGAACTGCGCGTTCGATTCGAGCCGGCGCAGATCCACGCCGTAGAGCGCGCGTTTGCCATAAGGGTTGCGCGGCGTGGTGCCGCAGCCCAGGTCGAGGTGGCGCTCGAAAGCGGCCGCTGTTTGCCCGCTCACTTCTTCACTTTGGGCACGCGGCACCACGCCGCGCAACCCCTATGGCAAACGCGCGCTCTACGGCGTGGATCTGCGCCGGCTCGAATCGAGCGCGCAGTTCGAGTTCGCCGCGGCCAACCTCGCGTTCGAGCCGATCCCGTTCGCGGCCGACATGTTCGGTTCGGTCTCGGCCTTCGACTTCATCGAGCACATGCCGCGCGTGTTGAACGGCACCGAGCCGAACACCACG
>JANYFX010000513.1 GCA_025359585.1 Rhizobacter sp.
GTTCGATTGCAGCTCGCGGTCGAGGCGATCGCGGATCTGGCGGCTCGTCACGAACTTGCCTTCACGGCCGGCCAGCGGCGAGTTGTTGACGCAAAAATTCATGGTCAGCGTCGGCTCGTCGACCTTCAGCATCGGCAAGGGCAACGGGTTTTCGATGTCGGTCAGGGTCACGCCGATGCCGATGCCCTCGATGCCGTTGATCAGCACGATGTCGCCCGGGCCGGCTTCGGTCGCCTGCATGCGCTCCAGGCCTTCGAACTTCAGCACCTGGTTGACGCGGCCCTTGATGGGCGTGCTGTCGGGGCCGCTGTAGATCGCGACTTCCTGCATCGGCTTCAAGGTGCCCTGGTTGATCCGGCCGATGCCGATGCGGCCCACATAGCTCGAATAGTCGAGCGAGCAGATCTGCAGTTGCAACGGCGCGTCAGGGCTGCCTTCGTGCGCCGGAACGTGTTCGAGCATCGCGTCGAACAGCGGCGCCAGGTCGACGCCGCCGTAGTTGCCGTGCGTGCCTTGTGTCAGCGTGGCCCAGCCGTTCAGGCCCGAAGCGAAGATGACCGGGAAGTCGAGCTGCTTCTCGGTCGCGCCGAGCTTGTCGAACAGGTCGAAGGTGGCGTTGATCACGTAGTCGGGGCGTGCGCCGGGGCGGTCGACCTTGTTGATCACGACGATCGGGTTCAGGCCGAGGGCCAGCGCCTTCTTGGTGACAAAGCGGGTCTGCGGCATCGGGCCTTCGACAGCATCGACCAGCAGCAGCACCGAGTCGACCATCGACAGCACACGCTCCACTTCACCGCCGAAGTCGGCGTGCCCGGGCGTGTCGACGATGTTGATGTGCGTGCCCTTCCACTCCACGGCGCAGTTCTTGGCCAGGATCGTGATGCCACGTTCCTTTTCCAGGTCGTTGCTGTCCATCACACGTTCTGCGACCTTCTCGTTCTCGCGGAAGGTGCCACTTTGGCGCAGCAGCTGGTCGACGAGCGTGGTCTTGCCGTGGTCGACGTGGGCGATGATGGCGATGTTTCTGATCTGACGGGTCATGCGGTTCTCACTTGCTCGCAGGTTGAATGAGGCCCTGCACCTCCAGCGGACTCAGCAGCCGCGTTGAAATCAGTTCACCGGCGGTGATGTGGCCACCGCCGAGAAATGCCTTGGGTTCCGGTCCATAAACACGGACGTTGGGTGCATCGGCCAAGCTCAGGCGGCGCCGAACGCCGCTCAAAAATCTTCCCGCATCTTCTGTGCCGAGGCGCACGACGGGCCAGTCGGCGAGCAGCGCGTCGGCGTCCATCAAGGCGGCGTCGCGTTGTTCTTCGCTCATGGCACCGAGTTGTTCGAGCGTGTGCGCACCGTTCAGCGACAAGGCGCCGCTGCCGGTGCGGCGCAGGCCGCTCAGGTGCGCGCCACAGCCGAGCGCTTCGCCGATATCTTCGGCCAGCGTGCGGATGTAGGTGCCTTTCGAGCAGCGCACATCGAACGTCCAGCTGTCATGTTCGCCGTCAACGATGTCGATGGCGTGAATCGTCACCGCGCGCGCTTCGCGCTCGACCTCGATGCCGGCGCGGGCGTATTCGTAAAGCGGCTTGCCGTCGCGCTTGAGCGCGGAATGCATGGGCGGTGTCTGCAGGATCGGGCCGGTGAAGCGCGCACACACCGCTTCGAGATCGGCACGCGCGACCGCGACCCCACGCCGCTGCAGCACGTCGCCTTCGGCATCGGCTGTCGTCGTGGTCACGCCGAGTTTCAGCGTCGCGCGGTAGCTCTTGTCGGCATCGAGGCTGATCTGCGAAAACTTGGTGGCCGCGCCGAAACACAGCGGCAGCAAACCAGTCGCAAGCGGATCGAGCGTGCCGGTGTGGCCGGCCTTTTCAGCGCGGTACAGCCGCTTCGCTTTCTGCAAGGCATCGTTGCTCGACAGGCCCAATGGCTTGTCGAGCAAGAGCACGCCGTGCACGGCGCGCCTGGGGATGCGTTGGCGTTGCGGCTGCACGGCTCAGTCTTCTTTCGCCCGGGTCGAGTTCGCCTTGGCGATCAGCGCGCTCAGCTCCAGCGCGCGCTCGGTCGTGCGGTCGAACTTGAAGTGCAACGTCGGAACGGTGTGGATCTGCAAGCGCTTGAACAGGCCGTTGCGGATGAAACCCGCCGCCTCGTTCAGTGCGATCTCGCACTCGTTCGGCTCACCGACCAGGATCGAGAACAGGATGGTCGCGTGTGCATAGTCGGCCGTGACTTCGACCGCGTTGACCGTGACCATGCCGATGCGCGGGTCTTTCAGGTCGCGGATGAGCTCCGCCACGTCGCGCTGAATCTGGTCGGCGACGCGGAAACCGCGGTTCGGAATGGATCGTTTGTGTTTCATACGGACTCTCTAAACGCGAGGGCCTTGCGGCTTGCAAGCCGCAAGGCCTTCGCCAAGCGACGAGAGGCCCGCAGGGGCCTCTCATCGTCAAGGCTCAGCCCACGCCAGCTTTGCAGAAGGCGGGGTTCGGGGATGAGACCAAAACCGCCTTACAGCGTTCGTGCCACTTCCTTGACCTCGAAGAACTCAAGGCTGTCGCCTTCCTTGATGTCGTTGTAGTTCTTCAGCTTGATACCGCACTCGAAGCCGCTCGCGACTTCGCGCACATCGTCTTTCAGGCGGCGCACCGATTCGATCTCGCCGGTGTAGACGACCACGTTCTCGCGCAGCAGGCGGAAGCGCGCGCCACGGCGAACCAGGCCGGCCGTGACCATCGAGCCCGCCACGGTGCCGATCTTCGACGCCACGAACACGGTGCGGATCTCG
>JANYFX010000415.1 GCA_025359585.1 Rhizobacter sp.
CCGCCAGTACTGGGAAACCTACCACCGCCTCAACGCCCGCGACGGTGTGACGCCCGAAACCGCGAAGGCCGTGGTGCGGCGTTCGAACACGACCATCGCCGCGTTGATGGTGCACCTGGGCGATGCGGACGGCATGCTGTGCGGCCTGGTCGGGCGCTTCGACAACCACCTCGACCACGTGCGCGAAGTGATCGGTCAACGCGCCGGCGCACAAGGCTTCGCGGCGATGAACGCGCTGATGCTCGACCAGCACACGCTCTTCATCGCCGACACCTTCGTCAACGAAGACCCGAGCGCAGAGCAGCTCGCCGACATCGCCGCGATGGCGGTCGAAGAAGTGCGGCGCTTCGGCCTGCCACCGAAGGTGGCGTTTCTCTCGCACTCGAACTACGGCAGCAGCAAGCGCGCTTCGGCCTTGAAGATGCGGGCCGCGCGCGACCTGTTCGTCAAGCGCATGCCCGACGTGCCGGCCGACGGCGAGATGCAGGGCGACGCCGCGCTCGGCGAAGAAGTGCGCAGCACGTTGATGCCCGGCTCGGTGCTCACCGGCAGCGCCAATGTGCTGATCCTGCCGAACCTCGACGCCGCGAACATCCTGTTCAACGTGCTGAAGATGACCGGCGGCCAGGGCGTGACGGTCGGGCCGATCCTGCTCGGCGTGAAAGCGCCGGCGCACATCCTCACGCCCTCGGCCACAGTGCGGCGCATCGTCAACATGACGGCGCTGACGGTGGCGCACGCGGGGGCGAAAGGCGCCGCCGGCAACGTGCGTTAGGCAACGGTTGCAGCGGCTCTCGGCGCTGCGGCTTCGTGCGAGACTCCGGCGGTCGCTCGTCGCTGCGCGGGCGTTCGTCCAGGGAGCCGCCTTTCATGACGATCGATTCGCGCCCGGCCGGGTCGGCGCCGCTCGAAGACATCACCGCCGTGCTGAACCAGGCCGTCGGCGGCGATGCCGCTGCGCGCGAACGCCTGTACGCGCTGCTCTACGGCGAGCTGGTGCGGCTGGCGCGCTCGCACCTCGCCGGCTCGGGCGCCGTGTCGCTGAACCCGTCGGCGATCGTGCACGAGGCCTACCTGCGCATGCGCAGGCGCGAGGCCACGCCGATGCGCGACCGGCGCGCCTTCTTTGCCTACGCGTCGAGCGTGATGCGCAGCGTGCTGATCGACCACGTGCGCGAGCGCCATGCCGACAAGCGCGGCGGCGGCGAGGCGCTGCTCACACTCACCACCGGCGTGCTGCAAAACGCCGTCGTGGCCGAAGACTTCAGCCGTTTGAACGACGCGCTGCTCGAGTTGAAGCAAGTCGATGAACGCTGTTTCCAGGTCGTCGAAATGCGCTACTTCGCCGGCATGAACGAAGAAGACATCGCTCACGAACTCGGCGTGTCGGTGCCCACCGTCAAGCGCGACTGGCGCAAGGCCCGGGCCTTTCTGTTCGAACAGTTGAGGTAGCGTGAGATGAGCATCGACGAACGCCCCGACGCCGGCTCCTGGCGCGCTGCGATGGCGCAGTTCGATGCCTGGCTCGCCTTGCCCGAACCCGAGCGTGCAGCGTGGCTCGCCGCGCTCGCGCAGAGCAACCCTGCCCTGCACGCGCACACGCTGTCGCTGATCGCCGCCGACCGCGAGGCCGACGCCCGCTCGTTCCTGCGCGGCGAGGCGGCCGTGCCGATGCCGGCGGGCGACGGCACGCTGGCCGGAGCACAGCTCGGCCCCTGGCAGATCGACCGCATCATCGGCACCGGCGGCATGGGCCAGGTGTGGCTCGCACGCCGCACCGATGGGCTGTATGAAGGCAAGGCAGCCGTCAAGCTGATGCGGCTCACGCAGGCCGACGCCGGCGCCAACGCCCGCTTCGCGCGCGAAGGCCAGTTGCTCGGCCGGCTCAACCACCCGAACATCGCGCGGCTGCTGGATGCGGGCGTCACCGAAGGCGGCACACGCTACCTCGTGCTCGAACACGTGGACGGCGAACGCATCGACCGCTACTGCGACCACCACCGTCTGGGCATCAACCAGCGCGTGGCGCTGTTCATCAAGGTCTGCGAGGCGGTCGCGCACGCGCACGAGAACCTGGTGGTGCACCGCGACCTGAAACCGTCGAACATTTTCGTCACCGCCGACGGCCAGGTGAAGCTGCTCGACTTCGGCGTGGCCAAGCTGCTCGCCGACGATGCCGCGCAAGCCGGCGATGCGTCCGAGCTCACACGCTCGGAGGGCGCGGCGATGACGCCGGAATACGCTTCGCCCGAACAGCTGAGCGGCGGCACCGTCACCACCGCGACCGATGTGTACGGCCTGGGTCTGGTGCTGTACGGCTTGCTCAGCGGCTCGCGCCCGTTCGGCGAAGAAGGCACACCCACGCCGCTGCGCGCCGCGCGGCTGACCGAAGAAGCACGGCCGTTGTGGAGCTTGCCCTCTAACGCCGAAGATGTGCGGCGCATCGCGGGCGAACGTGCCACCGGCGTGACCGCCTTGCGCAAGAGTTTGCACGGCGACGTGGCGGTGGTGATCGGAAAGGCGATCAAGGCCAATGCGGCGGAGCGCTACCGCTCGGTGCCCGACTTCGCCGACGACCTGCAGCGCACGCTCGACCAGCGCCCGATCGCCGCGCGGCCCGACAGCGCGGCCTATCGCAGCGCCAAGTTCGTGCGGCGCCACTGGTTCGGTGTCGGCGCGGCGGCGCTGATCGTGCTCGCGGTGGCGGGCGGCCTGACCGGCACGCTCATCAAACAACGCGAAGCCGAGCGCGAAGCCGCGCGCGCCGTCGCGGTCAAGCGCTTCCTGCTCGACCTGTTCGAACAGGCGCGCACCTCGGTCCAGAGCAGCGGCATGCAGGCACGTGAAGCCACGGCGAACGACATGTTGGTGGCCGGCGCCGACCGGGTCGACAAGGCGTTCGCCTCGCAGCCCGAGATCCGCGATGAGGTCTTCCACGTTCTGATCGAGCTCTATTCCGACGCCTTCGATCCGAAGCAGGCCGTGGCGCTGGCGCGCCGGCGCCTGAGCGCCGCACGCGCGGCATTCGGGACCGAGGATTCACGCAGCGCACCGGCCGAGGTCGAGCTGGCCAGCACGCTCTTGATCGCGGGCGACGCCCCCGAAGCGAAGACACTGCTGGCGCATGCGCAAACGCTGCTCGACCGCGCCGGTGACCACAGCTCGCTCGAACGCGCGCGGCTGTTGCGCTGGCAGGGTTTGATGGTGCTCGAAAGCAAGGCCAAGCCGCCCTGGCAAGAGCACCCGCTGCGCCGCGCCGCCGAGTTGATGCGTCAGCGCTACCCCGACGACGGTGAGCTGCTCGCCACGCTGGTTTCGCTGCCCAGCGAGGCCTGCCGCTACGGGCAGACTGGCGAAGCGGTGGCGAGTGCCGAAGAACTCTATCGAAGGACCGTGACCCGCTACGGCGCCGACAACCTCTTCGTCGACACCGCCACCTTGCTTCGTGGGCAGTTGCTGGTGGCCGGCGAACGTGCGGCCGACGCCGTGCCGGTGCTGGAGCAGGCGCTCGAAGGCTTTCGGCGCCATGTCGGCGAGAAGAACGAGAACACCTTGCTCGCGCAGCTCGATTTGTCGGAGGCCTACTGGATGGCCGGGCGCAAGGAAGAGTCGGACCGCGCGTTCACCACGGTCGAACAAGCCATGGCGCGCGACCATGTCGGCGAGGAACACGTGGCCCGCATGGTGAAGACCACCCGCGCACGCCTTGAAAAACTGCACGCAGGCCAGGCGATCCGTCCCTGCGGGCCCTGAGCACCGAGCCGTGACGCCAGGGCCGCGCGGCCGCGCCGAGGCGGCGTGATCCCTTTTCCCCCCGGTTTCCGTCTTTGCCTTCAGGCGCTGCACAACGCAGCACCGGCAGGACTCCGGGAGAGACTCGATGCACACCCCCATGACCCGACGCGCGGCACGCTGGATCGCCGCGACCTTGTTCACCACGATCCTGGCCGCATGCGGCGGCGGTGGCGACAGCACGCCGGCCCCACCCGCGGCCAACGTGGGCGCGGCGGGTGCCACGGTGAGTTCGGACGACAACAACGCCTCGCTGACGGTTCCCGCCGGCGCCGTGAGCACGCCGATCAACGTGACGCTGACGGCCGCCACGAGCGGCTACACCGCCGATCCGCAGCTCGTGCCCGGTTCGGTCTACAAGATCGATGCACCCGACACCACGCTGGCACAACCCGCTGAGCTCTCGATCACGGTGCCCGGACCCGTGGCCGCCGCCGACCCGCGCCCACGCGCCAGCGCCGCCGGGCCGGGGCCGTCGCTCTTTTCGCTTCCGATCGTCTGCAGTGCCGACGCCAGCGGCTGCTGGTTTGCAGATGCCGCGGGCCGGGGTTGCAGCCCGCCGCAGAAGAACAACGTCAACGGCACGAGCGTCGAGTACCCGGTGCTGCTCGGCTACGACAGCAACTTCTCGAGCCCCGACTCGCTCTTTTCGCCGGGACGCCCTTACAACGGCCCGGCGTCGTACTGCGCCCGGTCGACGCCACCGGTGCCGCAGATCGTGTCGGCCGGTGGCGCTTTGGCCGCACTGCCGACTTTGTACAACCCGGCGACGCGCATCGCGAAGACCCAACTCGGCGCCATCAAGCCGGGCTACTTCGGCGCGCTGCTCGACACCGTGGCCCCAACCGTGAAGATCACCGCCACCATCGTGCCGGGGGCGTCGAACACGGCGACTCTCAAGCTCAGCGCGGTGGCGAGCGACAACCTCGCCGTCACGAAAGTCACCTTCGAAAAAGTGACGGGCTTCCAGCTGGTGCCTGTGTTTCAGGTCAACAAGTCGCCGATCGCGCAGTTCGTGGCGGGGCCGTACGAGTGGCAATCCGGGCCGCTCGCGAATTCCGACATCTACGGCAAGGCCTATCTGGCCTGCGCGTTCGACGCCGCCAACAACAAGGCCTGCGACTTCGTTGCGCCACAGTTGGGCGCGCCGGTGCTGACGGGCTTCACCGCCACGCCCACCACGCTGCCCAACGGCGGCGGTGTAGTCACCCTGGCGTGGACGGCGAGCGACGCCAGCACGCTGACTATCGACCAGGGCGTGGGCGACGTCTCGGGGCAGGTAAACGCCAGCGCCAACGTGAGCACGACCACGACCTTCACGCTCACCGCCACCAACGCGATCGGCAGCACCACGGCGACGACCACCGTCACGGTGCAGCCACCGGCAGCGCCGACCGTCACGAGCTTCACGGCAACGCCCACCTCGTTGCCCACGGGCGGTGGCAGCGTGACCCTGAACTGGGCCACCAGCGGCGGCGCCACGAGTTTGTCGCTTTCCGACGGCACCGTCACCAGCCCGGTCACAGGAACCAGCAAGCTCGTCAGCGTCACCGCGAGCACGACCTTCACCCTCATCGCGACCAACGCCGGCGGCAGCAGCCCGCCCGCGCAAACGACGGTGCTGGTGGCCGCGACGAACGACCGCTTCGTCGATCCGGGCGCCGGTCTGGACACCAACGCCTGTTCGCAAGCCGCGCCGTGCAAGACGATCGCCAAGGCCCTGACCGGTGCGCCGGTCGGCAGCACCGTCTACCTGGCCAACGGCAGCTACAACGCGAGCACACAACCCAACGCCACGCTCCCCGATGGCGTGACGCTGCGGGCCACGAACGCCGGCGCCGCAACGCTGGCCGGCATGGCCCTGACCGCGAGCGGCTCGGCCACGCTGAACGGGCTGGTGTTCGGCGTCGGGCCCGCGTTGTCCTGCACAAGCCTGACGGCCACCAGTGCCGTGGGCACGCCCACTCTCGCGCTGACCGGCGTGCTGATGCAGTGCGAGTCCAACTCGACCATCGGCGGCACGGTGAAGGCGGTCATGACCCCCGGCTCGCTTGCCGGTGGCCTCTACACGACGGGCCTGGCCGGCTACGACTATGCGATCGTGCAACTGAATGGCAATGCCGAGTTGCTGATTCAGGGTGGCGTGATTGACGGCTACGGCGCGACGTCTGCAAGCGGCTCCGGCCTGCTCAGAACGGCGGGCAACAGCAAGCTGACGCTGGACGGCGCGACCGTTCGCAACCGCAAGGCGGCGGGGGTGAGCATGGTCGGGGCGAGCAACCTGGTGCTGCAGAACGGCACCGTGCTCGACAACGTCGGGCCGGTGGGAACATTTGCCGGAGCCGTCCACATCAGCAGCACGGGCAGTCTGACGATGGACCACGCGCAGATCACGAACAGCCCGGGCTCAGCCATCTGGGTGGACATGCTGCCCAGCGCCCCCGCGCTGAACTTCATCCAAAGCACGATCGCCAACAACGCCCAGGCGGGCATCGTCAGCGGCTACGGTTTTGTCGGAACCATGGCCACCATCACGGCCGATGGCCTGAGCCTGACCAACAACAATTACGGCATTTACTGGCAAGGCGCGGCGGCCACCAGCTTCGACTTGCGCAACTCGACGATCACCGGCAACACCAGCGTTGGTGTGTCCGTGAGCGGTGTGCCGGGTACATCGTTCAAGCTGCGCGGCAGCACGGTCTCGGGCAACAGCGTTGATGGCGTCTATCTCAGTGGCAGCATGACGGCCGACCTCGGCACGGCCGCTGCGCCGGGCGGCAACAGCTTCAGCACCAACGGCACGACCGGGCTGCACACCGCGTTCAACGCCGGTCAGACCGCGAACGCGGTGGGCAACACCTGGACGCCCGGCCAGCAAGGCGCCGACGCGAACGGCCGCTACTCGACCCCGCCGAGCTACACGCCGGTTCCGAAGACCGGCCCGATCGGCGGCGTGAATTTCAAGGTCGACGGCGCGACCAGCCTGAACCTGTGAGCCGTTCAGGCGGCCCGCATCAGGAAGCCCTGCAACACCTGCGCGAACTGCGCCGGTTGTTCGGCAACGCTGAGGTGCGAGGCCTCGTCGAACACCACCAGCTCGGCGCCGGGAATGCGCTCGGCCATGGCCTGCGACATCGCAACCGGCGCGCCCACGTCGAGCGCGCCGGCGATGATCAGCGTTGGGCAGGTGACGGTGTTCAGGCGGCCGAGCCAGTCGACACCGCCGACCGCCTGGCAGCAGGCGGCATAGCCGGCGGTATCGCAGCGCAAAACGGTGGCGCGCGCCGCTGCAACGGCCTCGGGCTGCCCGGCGCGGAAGGCCGCGCTGAAATAACGCTCCATCACCGAATCGACGATCGCCGCCATGCCACCGGTCTGCACCGCCTGCACCCGCTGCGCAAAGACTGCCGCCGCGGCCTCGGGGTACTTCGAGCTGGTGTTCGCGAGCACGAGCGCCTTGACGAGTTCGGGGTGGCGCACCGCGAGGCCTTGCCCCACCATGCCGCCCATCGACAAGCCCACCCACACGACCGGGCCGCGGCCCCATTCGCGGATCAGGCGCGCGGCGTCGTCGACCAGGTCGTCCATGGAATACGGCCCGGTCGGCACGGCCGAACCGCCGTGGCCGCGGTGGTCGTAGCGCAGCACTTCGCGCCTGACGGCGAGCTCGGCCGCGAGGCCGTCCCACATGTGCAGATCCAGTCCGAGCGCGTGGCTCAGAACGACCGGCGTGGCACCACCCGCGCCCTGCACGGCAGCACGCAACTGCGGCTGGCTGAAGGTGTGGTGCGTGGCCACGCGGACCGCGGCCGACAGCGGCTGCGGCGCCGGCAGCAGGCCTTCTTCGCGCAGGATGTCCATCGTCAGCTTGAAGGCGGTGTTGGCGGCAGGAACGCCGCAGTAGATCGCGCCCTGCATCAGCGTTTCCTTGATCTTGCCCAGCGGCACGCCACCGCGGATCGCGGCCTTGCAGTGCAGCTCGAATTCTTCCCAGCGCGCCAGGCCCATCGTCATGCCGAGCACGAGCAGGCGGCGGGTGGTGTGGTCCAGGCCCGGGCGGCCCCAGATGTCGTGCCACGCGTAGCGCGTGATCAGGCTCTGGAACTCGGCGTTGATCTCGTTGGCGTTGTCGACCGACTTGTCGACCCACGCGTCGCCGAGCACGGCGCGGCGGTTCTTCAGGCCGCGGTCGAAGTCGTCTTCCAGGGCGCCGGGTTGGTTGGATGGGGTGCTCATCGCGTCGAGTCCGATTCGGAATGGGAGTGGTGAGAAGCGGCGAGCGCGTCGAGCTGGGGGCGGGCCAGCGCGCCGGCGCGAAGCGCGACAGCGTCGGCGTCGAACACGGCGCGCAGCTCGGCTTCGTCGACGAACGCGCACAGAAGCGGATCGGCCGCCACCGCTTCGGTTGTCATGTCGAAAAGCTCGCGCTTCTCTGACACGCATTTTTTCGACAGCGATTCGAGCAGCGCATGCGCGTGCGACTTGCCGATGTGCCGCGCCAGCAGCATGGCCGCGCCCTCGGCGAACACCAGCCCTTGCAGCGCGTCGATGTTCGCGCGCATGCGCTGCGGGTCGACCGCAAGGCCAGCCACCGCATCGGCCAGCGCATGCACTGCACCGTGGGCCGACATGAACAGCCCCGGCCACTCGGCCAGCTCGGCCTGCCAGTTGCCCAGGCCACGTTCGTGTTCCTGCGGCATCGCGGCGAGCAGGGCGGCCACGCGGTGCGGTGCGCGCGTGGCCGCCGCGAGCGCGATCATCGACGCGACCGGGTTGCGCTTGTGCGGCATCGCCGACGAACCCCCTCGGCCGCCACCACTCGGCTCGGCCACTTCGCCGATTTCGCCTTGCGCCAGCAGCGAGATGTCTTTGGCGATCTTGCCGAGCGCGCCGCACAGCACGCCGACCTCGCAACCGAGCGCGACCCATTCGTCGCGCTGCGTGTGCCAGGCGCCGAGCGGACGCACGAGCTGCAAGGCCGCCGCCATGTGGTCGGCGACAGCAGCACCCGACTCGCCCATCACCGACAGCGTGCCCACCGCCCCGCCGAGCTGCAGCTTCAACGCGCTCTGCGCGGCACGCGCCAGCCGCTCGCGGCAGCGCACCAGCGGTGCGACCCAGCTGACGAGCTTGAAGCCGAAGCTGACGACCTGCGCCGGCTGCATCAGCGTGCGGCCGAGCAAAGGAGCGTCGCCGTGGCGGTGCGCCAGGCCGAACAGCGCATTGATCAGGTCGCACAAGCGCACGTCGATCAACGCCAGCGCGCGGCGCGTGGCCAGCACCATCGCGGTGTCGATCACGTCCTGGCTGGTGCTGCCCCAGTGCACGTAGCCGGCGGCTTCGGCATCAACCTGCGCCACCGCCACCGTCAGTTGTTTGACGAGCGGGATCGCGAGCGTGCCGGCCACCGAGCTGGCGGCGACGATGGCGTTCAGATCGAAGCCTTCGACGCGGCAGGCACTGGCGATCGCCTCGCCCGCAGAGGCCGGAATGACACCGGACGCGGCCTGCGCGCGTGCCAGCGCGGCTTCGAAGTCGAGCATGCCCTGGACGATCGCCACCTCGCTGAAGGCATCGATCATTTCGGGCGTGGACAAGAATCGTTCGAACACCAAAGCTGACATGGAAACGGTCTCGATCTCGGCATCAACGGCCGCTTGCCTGCGATGCTATCGCAGCCCCGCAGCCCCGCAGCACCACGGCCGTCAGGCCTGGTGCTCGACCTCGGCGTCGACGGGGAGCCGACTCGCCAGCACCTTGTCGACCCGCTTGCCGTCGAGATCGACCACCTCGAAGCGCCAGCCGTCCCACTCGACCGAATCGGTCGTGTTAGGGAGCCGCCCGAGCAGCAGCATGATCATGCCGGCCAGCGTGTTGTAGCGGCCGCGGTCTTCTTCGGGCAGTTCCTTGAACTCGAGCCGGTCTTTCAGCTCGGGCACCGGGATCAGCCCGTCGAACAGCCAGCTGCCGTCTTCGCGCTGCACCGCCCACGAGTCTTCGGCGGTCGGCGTGGAGAACTCGCCGGTGATGGCTTCCAGCACATCGCGCACGGTGATGATGCCTTGCACCTCGCCGTACTCGTCGACCACGAAGACGATCTGCGCGCTCGACGCGCGGAACTGCTCCAGCAGTTCCATGCCCGACAGCGTTTCAGGCACGAACACCGGCGGCTCCAGCTTTTCGGTCAGCGACAGCGGCTGCCCGCGCATCACCTGCTGCAGCAAGCTCTGCGCCGAGATCACGCCGAGCACGTCGTCGAGGCCGTTGCGGCAGACGGCGTAACGCGAGTGCTCGTCGTCGCCGACGACCTTCAGCACGTCGGCCGGCGTGGCCGAGACTTCGAGCCAGACGATCTCGGCGCGCGGGATCATCATCGAGCCGACATTGCGGTCGTCGAGGCGGAACACGTTGCGCACCATCTGGTGCTCCTGCGCTTCGATCACACCGGCGTCCAGCCCTTCTTCCAGGCTGGCGGCGATCTCTTCTTCGGTCACGCTGCGGTCGGGGCTGCCGGTCACGCCGAACAGCGCGAGCGTGCCGTTGGTGCACCACGACAGCAGCTTCACGAACGGCCGCGCGATCAGCGAGAGCCATTCCATCGGCCGTGCCACGCGCCGTGCCACGGCCTCGGGGTACATCAGGCCGAAGCGCTTGGGCACCAGCTCGCCGAAGATGATGGTGACGAAGGTGATGCTGACCACCACCATCGCGGTCGCGCTGATGTCGGCCGCGCGGTCGTGGATGCCGAAGGTCAGGTGCAGCCAGGCCGCGAACGGCGCCGAGAACGCGGCGTCGCCGACGATGCCGTTCAGCACACCGATCGAGGTGATGCCGATCTGCACCACCGAGAGAAACTTGGTCGGGTTGTCGTGCAGGTCCATCGCGGCCTGCGCGCCGGCGTCGCCGGCTTCGAGCATGACCTGCAGGCGCGCCTTGCGGCTGGCCGTGAGCGCCATCTCCGACATCGCGAACAGCGCGTTGAGCAGAACCAGAAAGATCAGAAGGGCAACGTCCATGCGGCCTGCGCGGCGATTCGAAGCGGGCAGATTAGCAGACTCCGCTGGGGCGGCACGCGTTGGCCGGCTTAGCATCGCCGCATGAACTACCTGATCGGCGATGTGCAAGGCTGCTGCGGGGCGCTCGATCGCCTGCTCGACAAGGTCGGCTTCTCGCCGTCGCGCGACCACATCTGGGTGCTCGGCGACCTGGTCAACCGCGGCCCCGAGTCGCTCGAAACCTTGCGCCGCCTGCGTGGCCTGGGCGATGCCGCCACCTGCCTGCTCGGCAACCACGACCTGAACCTGCTCGCGGTGGCACACGGCGTGCGCCGGCCGCACAAGGGTGACACGCTCGGAGAAATTCTCGATGCTCCCGACCGCGCGGCCTGGCTCGACTGGCTGCGCCAGCGCCGCATGGCGGTGCACGAGCGCGGCTGGTTGATGGTGCACGCGGGCGTGGCGCCGCAGTGGGATCTGCCAACCACGCTGGCGCTCGCGGCCGAGGTCGAGCAGGTGCTGCGGGGCGAGTCGCTGGGCGACTTTCTGACCACGATGTACGGTGACCAGCCGGCGCGCTGGAGCGCAGAGCTGCAAGGCATGGCGCGTCTGCGTTTCATCGTCAATGCGCTCACGCGAATTCGCTTCGTCGCCACCGACGGCACACTCGACCTCGTGACCAAGGAAGGCGCTGACGCCACGCCCGCAGGCTATTTCCCTTGGTTCGAAGCGCCGGGGCGCGGCACACAAGGCGTGCCGATCGCGTTCGGCCACTGGGCCTCGCTCGGCCTGATCAACCGGCCCGACCTGCTGGCGCTGGACACCGGCTGCGTCTGGGGCCGCCAGCTCACAGCGGTGCGCATCGAGGGTGATCAACGCGAAGTCATTCAGGTCGATTGCGCCTAGCGCCCGCTACATTGCCGGCACAGCGCCGAAGGAGCCCCGCATGGAACGATTCACGATCTCGCTCGACGACCGCCTGGCCGAACAGTTCGACGCCTGGATGGCGCAGCGCCAGTACGCCAACCGCTCCGAGGCGGTGCGCGACCTGCTGCGCGCCGAGCTCGGCAGAACGCGGCTGAGCAGCGCTGCCGGCAAACATTGCGTGGCCTGCCTGTCGTATGTGTTCAACCACCACGAGCGCGACCTGGCCGAGCGGCTGACGGCGCTGCAACACGATCACCACGACCTCACCATTTCGAGCATGCATGCGCACCTCGACCATGACCATTGCCTGGAGACGGTGATCTTGCGCGGCCAGACGGCGCAAGTGAGCGCATTCGCCGATGCGCTCTGTGCCGAACGCGGTGTTCACCACGGCAAGCTCAACATCATCAGCGTCGACCTGCACGAGCCGCACGGTGCTGCCGCGGCCCGCAGCCGCGGTGCGCACGGCGCGCCGCATGTGCACCTGAAGCCGTCGACCTGAAACGCCGGCTCGGCCCCGCCGGCCACGGCTTCTGCACTTGCCAGACATTGGTGTGGCGGGCACACTGCGCGTAAGAACTAAAGATAAATTTTCATACGAATGCGAATCCAGTCGCCGGCTTTGCGCGTAAGCACTGGCTCGACATCGAATTCGGAAACGCCGCCATGACCCCACCGTTTCAACGCAGCGCACTGGCGCTCGCCCTCGTTGCCTTCGGCTCGCTCGCCTCGGCGCAGCAAGCCACCACGACGGCCCAGCTTGCGCCGGTGATCGTGAAGGGCAACTACGACAACGCCGTGGGCAGCTCAGACGCCGCGAGCCAGGGCACCGTGAACGCGGCCCTGATCGAAAGCCGGCCAACCCTGCGCCCGGCCGAAGTGCTGGAGTTCGTGCCCGGCGTGATCGTCACGCAGCACAGCGGCGACGGCAAGGCCAACCAGTACTTCCTGCGCGGCTTCAACCTCGACCACGGCACCGACTTCGCGACCTTCGTCGGCGGCATGCCGGTGAACATGCCGACGCACGCCCACGGCCACGGCTACAGCGACCTGAACTGGCTGCTGCCCGAATTGGTGAACCGCATCAACTACAAGAAGGGCCCGTACTACGCCGACGAAGGCGACTTCGCTTCGGCCGGCGCCGCGCGCATCCGCCTGTTCGACACCCTGCCGAGCGGCATCGCCTCGGTCACGCTCGGCGAGAACGGCTACCGGCGCGGTTTTCTCGCCGATTCCACGAAGCTCGGTGCCGGCAACCTGCTCTATGCCGTCGAGGCCGCCCACAACGACGGGCCATGGGAGAGCCCGGAAAAGTTTCACCGCGTCAACGGCGTGTTGCGATACAGCTTCGGTGATGCAGGCGATAAGTCGTCGATCACCGCGATGGGCTACTCGGCCGGCTGGAACTCGACCGACCAGATCCCGCAGCGCGCCGTCGACCAGGGCCTGGTCGGGCGCTTCGGCGCGCTCGATGCGAGCGACGGTGGACGCACGGCGCGCTACAGCCTGTCGTACGAACTCGAACGCACGCTTGGCGACGGGAGTTTCAAGCTGAACGCCTACGCGATCCAGTCGCGTCTCGACCTGTATTCGAACTTCAGCTACTTCCTCGAAAACCAGATCGACAACGACCCGGCCGCGCTGAACGGCGACCAGTTCGAGCAGGCCGAACACCGCAAGATTTTCGGCCTGGCCGCGAGCCGCAGCTGGAACACGCAGTTCGGCGGGCGCGACACCACCTTCACGGCCGGCCTGCAGGTGCGCCACGATCGGCTCGACCCGGTCGGCCTGTACAGCACGGTGGCCAAGGTGCGCGCCGCAACGATCCAGGAGAGCACGGTGCGCCAGACCAGCTTCGGTCTCTACGGCGAGGCCGCAACGCAGTGGACACCGTGGCTGCGCAGCATCGTCGGGCTGCGCGCCGACCGCTTCGACTTCAAGGTCGCAAGCTCCATCGCCGCGAACAGCGGCAGCAAGAGCGCAAGCATCGCCTCGCCCAAACTCTCGCTGATCTTCGGGCCCTGGGACAAGACCGAATTCTTCGCCAACGCGGGTTATGGTTTCCACAGCAACGACGCGCGCGGCACCACCGCCACCGTCGCCGCGAAAGACCCGAACGGGCCGGCGATCGACCCGGTCAACCCGCTGGTTCGCTCGAAGGGCTTCGAGCTCGGCGCGCGCACCGAGCTCGTCCCCGGCCTGCAAAGCTCGCTCGCGCTGTGGACGCTGAAGCTCGACTCGGAACTGCTCTTCGTCGGCGATGCCGGCGAAACCGAAGCCAGCCGCGCGAGCAAGCGCTACGGCGTGGAGTGGAACAACCACTACATCGCCACGCCGTGGTTGCTGCTCGACGCCGATCTCTCCGCCTCGCGCTCGCGCTTCACCGAGCCCGACCCGGCCGACCCGACACTCGGCAATCACATCCCCGGCTCGATCCAGAGCGTCGTGTCGCTGGGTGCCACCGTGATGGACCTGGGCCCGTGGTTCGGCCAGTTCCAGGTGCGCTACTTCGGCCCGCGCCCGCTGATCGAAGACAACAGCC
>JANYFX010000451.1 GCA_025359585.1 Rhizobacter sp.
TGAGTGCGGTCTGGTTGAACGCGCCCTTCTCCATGAAGTCTTTCCACTCCGGCAAGGCGCGCACCTTCTTCAGCAGGTCGAGGTAATACGCGACCTGATCCGGCGTCACGCCCGGCGCCATGAAGATGCCACGCAGCATCACGTAGTCGACCGGCAGGCCGGCCGAAGCGCAGGTCGGCACGTCTTGCCACGACTGCGTGGGCGTGAGCTTGGCGGGGTAAGGCATCTTCGCCTTGTCCATCACGCACAGCGCGCGCAGCTTGCCGGCACGCCAGTGGCCTTCGGCCTCGATCGGGTTGTTCACGGTCGAGTCGATGTGTTTGCCGACGAGCTGCACCGCCACCTCGCCGCCGCCCTTGTAGGGCACGTAGGTCATCTTCTTGTTCACGGCTTTTTCGAGCAGCACCGTGATGATCTGGTCTTCCTGCTTGGAGCCGGTGCCGCCCATCTTGAAGGTCTTGTCGGGCTGCGCCTTGATCGCGTCGAGGTAGGCCTTGGTGGTCTTGTATGGCGACTCTTCGTTGACCCAGAGCACGAACTGGTCGAGCGCCATCATCGTCACCGGCGTCATGTCGCGCCAGTTGAACGGCACACCCGTGGCGAGTGGCGTGGTGAACAGGTTCGACAGCGTGATGACGAGCTTGTGCGGGTTGCCCTTGTCGCCCTTCACGTCGAGAAAGCCCTCGGCGCCCGCGCCACCGCCCTTGTTGACGACGATGATGGGCTGGGCCATCAGCTTGTTCTTGGCGACCACACCTTGAATGAAACGCGCCATCTGGTCGGCGCCGCCGCCGGTGCCCGCCGGCACCACGAATTCGACCGGTTTGGTCGGCTCCCAGGCCATGGCGGCCGGGCTGAAAACAGCGGCCAGCGTTGCCGCGGCGGCGAGGGCGTGAAGTCGCATCTTGTTCAAGGTCATGGAGTTTCCTGTGGGTCTTGAGCGTGTTGCGCCGGGGCCAGCCCGGGGCACGGATGGAGCGCGCAGTTTACACAGCGCGCATGTCCGTGCACGACAGCCAAACCGGTTCGGCAACCCCTATTGACGGCCACCCGGGCCGCCACTCACCACTGCGGCGTGCGCTTGTCGATGAAGGCTTGCACCCCTTCCAGTGCCGACGCTTCCATCATGTTGCAGGCCATCGTGTTGCCGGCGTCTTCATAAGCTTGTTCGATGCCGGTCTCGAGCTGCCGGTAGAACAGTGCCTTGCCCATGGCCACCGCCACGCGCGGCTTGGCGACGATGCTGGCCACCAGCGCTTCGACGGCGGCGTCGAGCTCGGCAGGCGCCGCCACGCGGTTGACCAACCCTTTGTCGAGCGCCTGCTCGGCGCTGATGAATTCACCCGTGACCAGCATCTCGAACGCCGCCTTGCGCCCGAGGTTGCGCGACAGCGCCACGCTCGGCGTGGAACAGAACAGGCCGAGGTTCACGCCGCTGACCGCGAACCTCGCGCTGCTGGCGGCCACCGCCAGATCGCACATCGCAACGAGCTGGCAGCCGGCCGCGGTGGCGATGCCTTGCACCTTGGCAAGCACCGGCACCGGCAGGCGCTGGATGCTCAGCATCACCTGCGCGCACTGATCGAACAGCGCCTGGTAGTACACCAGCGACGGCTCGGCGCGCATCTCTTTCAAATCGTGGCCGGCGCAGAAAGCCTTGCCCGACGCAGTGAGCACGACGACCCGTGCCGTCGCATCGTGCTGCAGCCGATCGAGCTCGGCCTGCAAGGCGGCCAGCAAGGCCTGCGACAACGAATTGAAAGCCTGCGGCCGGTTGAGCGTGAGCGTGACCACGCCGCGCGCATCGCACGAGCTCAGGACCAGCGGTTCGGTGGATTCGGTCATGGGCTTTCCCGTGGGTTATTTCGATGTGATCACGCGCGCTCTTTCGCGCAGCGTGAATTTCTGGATCTTGCCGGTCGATGTTTTCGGGATCTCTTCGAAGCGCACTTCGCGCGGCACCTTGTAGCCGGCCAGCAAACTCTTGCAGTGCGCCACGAGTTCGGCGGCAGTCACGTTCGCGTCTGCGCGCAACTCGACGAACGCGACCGGTGTTTCGCCCCACTTGTCGTCGGGCCGCGCGACCACGGCGCAAGACAACACGGCCGGGTGGCGGTAGAGCGCGTCTTCGACTTCGAGCGACGAGATGTTCTCGCCGCCGGAGATGATGATGTCCTTGCTGCGGTCCTTGATCTTGACGTAGCGGTCGGCTTCCATCACCGCCAGGTCACCGGTGTGGAACCAGCCGCCTTCGAAAGCCTGGGCGGTGGCGACCGAGTTCTTCAGGTAACCCTTCATCACGATGTTGCCGCGGAACATGATTTCGCCCATGGTTTCGCCATCGGCGGGTGTTTCGATCATGTCCGCTGCGCCCATCACCGTCATGCCTTCCTGCAGCGCATAACGCACGCCCTGGCGGCCGTTCAGGCGGGTCTGCTCCGAGAGGGTCTCGTCGGCCCAGCTGTCGCGCTTCACGGCCACAGCAGCCGGGCCGTAGACCTCGGTCAGACCGTAGACGTGGGTGATGTCGAAGCCGAGCTTCGCCATGCCTTCGATCATGGAGGCCGGTGGTGCGGCGCCCGCCACCATGCCGCGCACCTTCTGCGTGATCCCGGCGCGCATGTCGGCAGGTGCTGCGATCAGCAGGTTGTGCACGATCGGCGCGGCGCAATAGTGGTCGATGCCGTGCTCGCGCATCGCCGCCAGGATGTGCGGCGCGTCGACGCGACGCAGGCAGACGTTCGTGCCACCGAGCATCGCCACGGTCCACGGAAAGCACCAGCCGTTGCAGTGGAACATCGGCAGCGTCCACAGGTAGGTCGGGAAGTGCGGCATGGTCCAGGTGGCCGCGTTGCTCACCGCATTCAGGTACGCGCCGCGGTGGTGCGTGACCACGCCTTTCGGGTCGCCGGTCGTGCCCGAGGTGTACGACACGGCGATCGCGTCCCACTCGTCCTGCGCGCCTTCGAGCCGCGCCAGCGGCATGTGTTCGGCGAGCAGCGCCTCGTATTCGAACCTGCCCAGCAACTCGCCGGCGCCAGCGTATTCGCTGTCGTTCACGTCGATCACCGTGAGGCTGCGCCCGTGTTCGTCCTTCAGCAGCCGCAAGGCCGCCGCGATGGTCGGTGCGAACTCGCGGTCGGTGATCAGCACTTTCGCTTCGCAGTGGTTCATCTGCCAGGCCAGCAGCGAAGCGTCGAGCCGCGTGTTGAGCGTATTCAATACTGCGTTCAGCGCCGGCACCGCGTAGTGCGCTTCCACCATCTCGGGTGTGTTCGGCAGCATCACGCTGACCGTGTCGCCGCGCCCGATGCCCAACGAGCGCAAAGCCGCCGCGAGCCGCGCCGAACGCTCGCGCACCTGCGCCCAGCTGTAGCGGCGCGCGCCGTGCACCACGGCCGGCAGGTCACCGAAAACCTCGGCGCTGCGCTCGACAAAACTCACCGGCGACAAGGCCACGAAGTTGGCGGAGTTCTTGTCGAGCCCACGCTCGTAGATGTTGTCGCTGTTCATGCCGTGCTCCTGTGCAGCGCCTGGTCGATGTCCCAGAGAATGTCGTCGATGTGCTCCACGCCAACCGACAGCCGCACCATGTCGGGCCGCACGCCGGCGGCGAGCTGCTGCGCCGCGTCGAGCTGGCGGTGCGTGGTAGAGGCCGGGTGGATGATCAGCGTGCGGGTGTCGCCGATGTTGGCGAGGTGGCTCATGAACTGCGCCGCTTCGATGAACTTCACACCGGCCGCGAGTGCGCCCGCCGGGTCGTTCGACGCCGACTTCAGGCCGAAGGCGAGCAAGCCCGACGCACCCGGCGCACCGTCGACCGAGCGCAGCTGTTTCTGCGCAAGCGCGTACTGCGGGTGGTCGCGCAGACCGGGGTAGTTGACCCAACTGACGGCCGGGTGGGTGAGCAGAAAGTCGGCCACCTTGCGCGCATTGGCGCAATGCCGTTCCATGCGCAAGGGCAGCGTTTCGACGCCTTGCAGAATCTGCCACGCGCTCATCGGCGAGAGCGCGGCGCCATAGACCCGCAGCGTTTCCATGCGCGCGCGCATCGTGAAGCCGAAGTCGCCGAAGGTCTCGAAGAACTTCACGCCGTGGTAGCCGGGCGATGGCTCGGTCATGCCGGGGAACTTGCCGTTGTCCCAGGGGAACTTGCCGCTTTCCACCATCACGCCGCCGAGCGTGGTGCCGTGGCCGGCGAGGTACTTGGTGGCCGAGTGCACGACGATGTCGGCACCGAAGCGGATCGGGTTGCAGAGAAACGGCGACGGCACGGTGTTGTCGACGATCAAGGGCACGCCGTGCGCGTGCGCCACGTCGGCCACGGCCTGGATGTCGAGCAGCTGCAGGCTCGGGTTGCCGAGGCTCTCGGCGAACACGGCGCGGGTGTTCGGCTGAATGGCAGCCGCGAAGGCTTCGGGCGAGGCCATGTCGACGAAGGTCGTCGTGATGCCGAGCTTCCTGAGGTTCACCGCCAGCATGCTGACCGAGCCGCCGTACAACGCACCGGCCGCGACGACGTGGTCGCCTTGCTGCAGCAAGGTCATCAAGGCCATCGCTTCCGACGCCATGCCGCTGGCCGATGCCAGGCCGGCGCGGCCGCCTTCGAGCGCCGCCACGCGTTCTTCGAGCGCTGCGACGGTCGGGTTCGACAAGCGTGAATACACGTTGCCGAAAGTCTGCAGGTTGAACAGGCTGGCCGCGTGGTCGGCGCTGTCGAACACGAAGCTCGTGGTCTGGTAGATCGGCAAGGCGCGCGCGCCGGTGGCGGCGTCGGGCACCTGGCCGGCGTGGATCGCGAGCGTTTCGGGCTGGAAGCTGCGGTCGGCCATGGTTCAGACCGATCGCTTGGCCGAGATCACGCCGGTGTTGACGCCGGCCCAGTGCAAGCCGCCGAACAGGCGGGCGTGTTCGATCTTTACGCAGCGGTCAAGCACCGAGTCGAGCCCGGCTTTTTGCGCCAGCGTATCGGCATCGAGGTTCTTCACGCCGATCTGCTGCCAAAGACAGCGTGCGCCCCTCTCCACCGCCTGCTGCGCGATCGGCAGCACGTCTTCGCTACGGCGAAACACGTCGACCATGTCGATGGGGAATGGAATGTCGGCCACGCTCGGGTAGCAGCGCTCGCCCAGCACCTCGGTGTAGCGCGGGTTCACCGGCACGATCCGGTAGCCGTGCTGCTGCATGTACTTCGCCGCGAAATAACTCGGCCGGTGCCACTCGGCCGA